>JAPLAT010000386.1 GCA_026393175.1 Pseudonocardiales bacterium | reverse complement strand
CGGGTCGTCGACGACCGCGGCGAGTGCGAGCAGCACCGCGGAGCTGTAGACGGCGTAGAAGGCGACCATCCCGGCGGTCTGCACGTGGGCGCGCCAGGGGTGCCCGCCGGCGTTCTCGAACGTGAAGCGCCGGTTGACCTCCGTGCTCACCAGCGTGCTGACGAGCAGCGAGACCAGGTTCGCGCCGAGCGCGTCGTCCCAGCCGGTGCGCAGGGCCAGGTAGACCAGCGCGTTCACCGCGGTGCCGACGCCCCCGGCCACCACGTAGCGGCCCAGTTGGCGCAGCAGCGGATGGCGTTCGCGGAGTGCGGGTACGGCGGACGGACCACCGCGCTCGGTCGTGACGACCACGTGCACCCCCTCCCCGACAGGACCATCCCATCACGCACGCCTCGGGACGTGCTGTCGGCCACCTGTGGAAACGCTGTGGTCAGGGAGGGATTCCCCTGGTCGGGGGAGGTGTATGCGTGATCACCCTCACCGGTTCGGGCTACCGGCGACGGACGGTGCCCGGGCCTAGAGCGCGAGGAACACCGTCTCGGCGTCGCCGCCGAGGTGGACGTCGAACGCGTACGCGTCCGGCCCGGCGGCCCGGGCCATCAGGGTGGCGGCCCGCTCCGGCGGCAGCGACGACAGCAGCGGGTCGGCCGCGTTCGCCTCCTCGTCGTCGGGCAGGTAGATCCGGGTGACGACGCGGTCGAGCAGGCCGCGGGCGAACACCGACACGTCCAGGTGCGGCGCCTGGCCGTCGCCCAGCGCCCCCGGCCGGACGGTGACGATCTCGAAGCGGCCCTGCGCGTCGGTGGCGCACCGGCCGAAGCCGACGAACCCCTTCACCGGCGGCGGCACGGCCCCGCGGGGGTCGTCGGGGTGGTCGAAGCGGCCGTCGGGGTCGGCCTGCCAGGTCTCCACCAGCCCGTCGGAGACCGGGTCGCCCGCGGCGTCGTACAGCACGCCGGAGATCGTGACGGCGCCCGGCGTGCCCTCGGGGACCACGAACCGGCCGTGCTCCCAGGTGAGGCCGATCGACAGGAACGGCCCGACGGTCTGGCTGGGCGTGACCTGCCCGGTCGCCTGCTCAGTCATCGTGCGGCTCCTCGAAGGGGGTCTGCCCGCGCCCGCGCAGCACGATGTCGAACCGGAACGCCAGCGCCCACTCGGGACGGGTGGCCTCCAGGTCGAACGTCGACACCATGCGCTGCCGGGCGGCCGGGTCGGGCACGGCGTTGAAGATGGGGTCCTGGGCGAACAGCGGGTCGTCGGGGAAGTACATCTGGGTGACCAGGCGCTGGGTGAAGGCGCGCCCGAACAGCGAGAAGTGGATGTGCGCGGGGCGCCAGGCGTTGTGGTGGTTGCCCCACGGGTAGGCGCCCGGCTTGATCGTGGTGAACGAGTAGTTCCCGGCCGCGTCGGTGACCACCCGGCCGCCGCCGGTGAAGTTCGGGTCCAGCGGGGCGGGCCAGGTGTCGCGGGCGTGGGCGTAGCGCCCGGCGGCGTTGGCCTGCCACACCTCGACGAGGGTGTCGGGCACGGCGCGCCCGTCGGAGTCGCGGACCTGGCCGAACACGACGATGCGCTGGCCGACCGGCTCGCCGGCGTGCCCGGCGGTGAGGTCGTGGTCGTGCGGGCCGATCTCGCCGGTGAGCAGCGGGCCCGTGGTCTCGGTGAGCCGGTGCGGCAGCACCACGGGGGGCCGCGACGGGGCGCGCAGCACCGTGCTGCGGTAGTCGGGGTGCAGCAGGGGCACGGTCATCTCAGACGCTCCCGTGGGGCAGGCCGACGTAGTTCTCGGCGAGGCTGGTGGCGGCGGCGCGCGAGGACACCGTGTAGCGCAGCTGGGAGAGCTGCAGCCGGTTCTGGAAGGCGTCCGCGTCGGGGAAGACGTGCAGCATCGAGGTCATCCACCACGAGAAGTGCTCCGCCCGCCACACGCGGCGCAGGCACGTGTCGGAGTAGGCGTCGATCCCGCGCTCGTCGCCGCGGCGCAGGAAGGACTCCAGCGCCTCGGCGAGCACGCGGACGTCGGCGATGGCCAGGTTCATGCCCTTCGCCCCGGTGGGCGGCACGATGTGCGCGGCGTCCCCGGCGAGGAACAGCCACCCGCGGCGCATCGGCTCGGCCACGAACGACCGCATGCCGGTGACGCCCTTCTCGATCAGCGGTCCCTCGTTGATCTCGGTGCCCAGCCGCCGGTGCAGCTCGTCCCAGATCCGGGCGTCGGACCAGTCGGCGGCGTCGGTGTCGGGCGGCACCTGCAGGTACAGCCGCGTCACCTCGGGGCTGCGCATCGAGTAGAGCGCGAAGACGTCCTCGTGGTGGGCGTAGACCAGCTCGTGGTGCAGCGGCGCGGCCTTCGCGAGGATCCCGAGCCAGGCGAACGGGTACTGCCGGTCGGCCACCTCCGGCGCGACGACGGGGCGGGTGATCCCGTGGAAGCCGTCGCACCCGACGATCACGTCGCAGTGCAGCTCCTCGCGGCGCCCGTCGCGGACGAAGCCGAGCACCGGGTCGGCCTCGACCCCGTCGACGGTCACGTCGGAGACCTCGAACCGCAGGTCGCCGCCGTCGGCCAGGCGCGCGGCGATGAGGTCCTTGACGACCTCCTGCTGCCCGTACACGACGATCCCGCGGCCGACGAGGTCGGCGAAGTCGATCCGGTGGTCCTCCCCGGCGAACCGCAGGGAGACGCCGTCGTGCGGCAGCCCCTCCCGGTCCATCCGCCCGCCGAGCCCGACCTCGCGGAGCAGCTCGACGGTCGGGTGCTCCAGCACGCCGGCCCGCACGCGCCGCTCGACGTGGTCGCGGCTGCGGGACTCCAGCACGACCGACTCGATCCCGGCGCGGGCGAGCAGGTGCGACAGCAGCAGCCCCGCCGGCCCCGCGCCCACGATCCCCACCTGGGTGCGCATGGGGAGACGATGGCCGATCCGGGCGGGAGGGCTCGACCGGACTTCCGTCCACCGGAAGGATGGGCGCCGTGGGTGACACGGTGACGGCGCGCGTGCTGGCCGTGCTCGACGCGTTCACCGCCGAGGCGCCCGAGCTCTCCCTCACCGACCTGGCCCGCCGCGCGGGCCTGCCGCTGTCCACCGCGCACCGCCTCGTCGGCGAGCTCGCCGCGTGGGGTGCGCTGGAGCGCGACGAGGACGGCCGCTACCGGGTCGGGCTGCGGCTGTGGGAGGTCGGGGCGCTCGCGCCGCGGAGCCTGGGGCTGCGCGAGTCGGCGATGCCGTTCCTGTCCGACCTGCACGAGGTGACGGGCGAGAACGTGCAGCTCGCGGTGCTCGACGGCACCGAGGTCGTCTACGTCGAGCGGCTCGTCGGGCGCGGCACCGTCGGCGTCGTCACGCGGGTGGGGAGCCGGCTGCCGCTGCACGCCACCGGCGTCGGGCTGGCGCTGCTCGCGCACGCCCCCGTGGACCTGCAGGAGCTGGTGCTGTCCCGGCCGCTGCGCCGCTACACGGAGCGCACCCTGACCGATCCGGAGCAGGTGCGCCGCGCGCTCGCCGAGGTCCGGCGCACCGGGGTCGCGGTCAGCGACCGGCAGATCGAGATGGTGTCGCTGTCGGTCGCGGCCCCGGTGCACGGGCCGGACGGGGAGGTGGTGGCCGCGCTGTCCGTCGTCGTCCCGGCCGACGGCGAGGGCGCCCGCGCCTTCGTCCCGGTCGTCCGGGCCGCCGCGCGGGGCATCTCCCGGGCCCTCCGCCGCCGCTGACCGTCGCCGGCGGGCCGGATCACGGGCCCCGCCCTTGCGCCCGGTCGATGATCCCGCAACGATCCGCCCGGTGGACGTCGTCGAGTTCCGCCCCACCCCCGAGCAGTACGCCTGGACGTTCGGCGGGGTCGCCCCGTCGCACCGGATCCGGCCGGGCACCGTGCTCCGGCTCTGGACCGAGGACGCGTTCTCCGGGCGGCTGCGCAGCACCTCCGACGGGCCAGGCGCGCTGGACATGACGCAGGTGAACCCGCAGACCGGCCCGTTCTTCGTCGAGGGCGCGGAGCCCGGGGACACCCTCGCGATCCACATCGTGGACCTGACCCCGGCCCGGGACTGGGGCGCGTCCACCACGATCCCGTTCTTCGGCGCGCTCACCCACCCGTCGCTGCTGCACGACCCGCTGCCCGAGCGCACGTGGATCTACGAGCTGGACCGGGCGCGGGGCACCGTCGGCTTCGCGGCGACCAGCAACGGGATGCGGCTGGAGCTGCCGCTGGAGCCGATGCTCGGCACGGTCGGGGTGGCGCCGCCGGGCCGCGAGGTGCGGTCGAGCCTGGTGCCCGACGTGTTCGGCGGCAACATGGACACCCCCGAGATGAAGCCCGGCACCACCTGCTACCTGGGCGTCAACGTCGAGGGCGCGCTGTTCTCCGTCGGCGACGGCCACTACCGCCAGGGCGAGGGCGAGAGCTGCGGCACCGCCGTCGAGGGCGCGATGGACGTGACGCTCATCGTCGAGCTCGTGAAGGGCGGGGCGCCGCCCTGGCCGCAGCTCGAGCACGACGAGCACTACGCCGTGGTCGGGTCGGCCCGCCCGCTGGAGGACGCCTGGCGCGCCTCGCAGGTCGGCATGATCGCCTGGCTCGGCGACCTGTACGGGCTCGACCGGCTCGACGCCTACCAGCTGCTCACGCAGACCGCGCTGAGCCCGCTGGCCAACGTCTGCGACACCAACTACAGCGCCCTCACCAAGATCGCCAAGCGGCTGCTCCCCGCCGCCGACGCCCACGGCGGCATGCACCGCCACCTGCGCTCCCTCGCGGAAGGACTCTAGACATGGACCTGCAGCTCACCGGCAAGGTCGCGATGGTCACCGGCGGCACGAAGGGCATCGGCCGCGCGGTGGTCGAGTCGCTGCTCGCGGAGGGCGCCCGCGTCGCGTTCTGCGCGCGCACCGGCGTGGAGGAGGCCGAGGCGGAGCTGGGCCCCGACGCCGCGGGCACCGCGCTCGACGTCGCCGACGGCGCCGCGCTGGCGGCCTGGGTCGCGGCGACGAAGGAGCGGTTCGGGTCCGTCGACGTCGTGGTGGCCAACGTCAGCGCGCTCGCGATCGGGTCGGGCGAGGACAACTGGCGGGCCGGCTTCGAGGTCGACCTCATGCACACCGTGCGGCTGTGCGAGGCGGCGCTGCCGCACCTGCTGGAGTCGAAGGGCGCGATCGTCGCGGTGTCGTCGGTGTCCGGCCGCGAGATCGACTTCGCGAAGGACGCCTACGGCACGATGAAGGCCGCGATCGTGCACTACGTCGCGGGCCTGGCGCACGAGCACGCGGCGGCCGGGGTGCGGGCGAACTCGGTGTCGCCGGGCAACACCTACTTCCCCGGCGGGGTCTGGGCCGGCATCGAGGGCGGCAACCCCGAGCTGTTCTCCACCGCGATGGGGCTCAACCCCACCGGCCGGATGGCCAGCCCGGAGGAGATCGCCTACGCCGTGACGATGCTGGCCAGCCCGCGCGCGTCGTTCATCACCGGCACCAACCTCGTGGTCGACGGCGCGCTGACCCGCGGGGTGCAGCTGTAGTGCGCGAGTTCCGCCTGGAGGTCCCCGACGCCCAGCTGGCCGACCTGCACGAGCGCATCGACCGCACCCGCTGGCCGGAAGCGGCGACCGTCGACGGGTGGGGCCAGGGCGTCCCGCTGGACTACGCCCGCGACCTCGTCGACCACTGGCGCCACCGCTACGACTGGCGGCGCTGCGAGGCGGAGCTCAACGCGCTGCCGCAGTTCACCACCCCGCTCGACGGCGGCGGTGACGACATGTGCCGGATCCACTTCCTGCACGTCCGCTCGCGGCACGAGGGCGCCCTCCCGCTGCTGCTCACGCACGGCTGGCCCGGTTCGGTCGTGGAGTTCCTCGACGTCCTCGACGCGCTGACCGACCCGCCCGACCCGCGCGACGCCTTCCACGTCGTCGCCCCGACGCTGCCCGGCTACGGGTTCAGCGCGAAGCCGGAGACGTCGGGCTGGGGCGTGGAGCGGATCGCCACCGCCTGGGCGCAGCTGATGGACCGGCTCGACTACGAGCGCTACGGCGCCCAGGGCGGCGACTGGGGCGCGATGATCACCTCCGCGCTGGGCACGGGCATGCCGGAGGCGGTCGCGGGCATCCACGTCACGCTGCCGCTGGCGCTGCGTCCGCCCGAGGGCGCGGTGCCGCCGCTGACCAAGGCCGAGGAGGCCGGGCTCGCCGACCGCCGCTACTTCGAGGCGCACCGCGCGGCCTACTCCGCGCTGCAGGCCACCCGGCCGCAGACGCTGGGCTACGGCCTCGTCGACTCGCCGGTGGCGCAGTGCCTGTGGATCGCGGAGAAGTTCTGGGACTGGACCGACTCGGCCGGGCCCCCGGAGAACGTCATCAGCCGCGACCGCATGCTCGACGACGTCATGCACTACTGGCTGCCCGGCACCGGGGCGTCGTCGGCGCGGCTGTACTGGGAGAGCTACCGGCGCCGCCGCCTCGACCCGGTGGAGGTGCCGACCGGCATCACGATCTTCCCGAAGGAGCTGTGGCGGCTGCCGCGCTCGTGGCTGGAGCGCCGCTACCTCGACATCCGGCACTTCCACCACGCCGACGTGGGCGGGCACTTCGCGTCGATGGAGCAGCCCGAGGTCTTCGTCGACGAGCTCCGCACGTTCTTCCGCATGGTGCGCTGACGCGCCCCGCGCCCAGAAGTCGTGCTAGCGGAAGGCCAGCACCGAGGCCGTGAAGCCGTGCAGGTGGTTGCGCCCGCCCACCGGCCCGATCTCCCCCGCGGCGAAGAACCCGGCGATGCCGCCGTCGCCCAGCGCCCGGCGCAGGGTGCGCACGTCGTGGTCGGCGGAGTCGAACATGGCCGTGCCGCGGCCGTTACAGCTGAACAGCAACGCCCCGCCGGCGCGCTCGGGCCCGAGCAGCTCGGTGAGGTCCTCCCCCGCCCCGGCCGCGTCGCGCACCTGGAAGCGGACGGTCTGGCCCACCTCGACGACGTCGCCGACGGCCACGGCCCCGGACTCGTCGTCCACGCCCACCACGCCGCGGACGAGGAAGTCGCCGCGGCCGTGCTCCTCGGCGTACTCGTCCATCGCGATGCCGATGTGCAGGCCGCGCCCGACGAGCTCCTGCTCGGCGGGCGGCAGGGCCGTGACGATCTCGGCGAGGCGCCGGTAGGCGGGCGTGCCGGCCAGCTCCAGGAGGACGTTGCGCTCGGCCCGGGTGACGACCATCGGCGGCCCGATCGGCCGGCACCCCTGGCTGACGACCGTGCGCACCCCGGCGTCCCCGCCCAGCACGACGCCGACGCCGCCGTCGTCGTGCACCTCGCCGTCGAGCAGCAGCCGGTTGGACCCCGGCCCGCCCATCACCCCGGCGAGGCCGCCCACCAGCGGGAACCCGGGGCGGGCGGTGTCGGCGTGGCGCAGGAAGCCGCCGACGGGGAACGTGTGCGGGTCGACGACCAGCGCCGCCACCCGGTCGTCGGCGCGGCGCTCCGGCATCCCGGAGACCCGCACGCCGCCCTCGGGCTGCCGCGTCGCGGTGAGCCGCACCGGGCGCACGACGGTGCCGGGCAGCACGGCCGCCCACACCGCGACGGCCGGGCCCTGCTCCACCCCGCGCCCGTCACCGATCACCCCGGCGGACGTGACGCCGACCGTGGTGCGCGCCCCGGCCAGCGCGCCTGCCCGGCGGGCGGCCGTGGCCGCCGCGTCCCCGCCGGCCCGCCCGGGGGCGACGAAGACCCACACGAGATCGGGCGCCGTGCCGCCCAGCGGCTCCAGCGCCTGCGCCACGGCGACCTCCGCCGCGCCCTCCAGGTCGGGCCCGACGGCCAGGCCGTCACCGAACATCCGTCCGCCCATCGGCCCATCGTCGCAGCCGGGAGGGGCCCCGGCCACCGGGCGGCGCGCCCGCTACCCGTCCGCGACGGCCGGCGCCCACGGCCGCCGCACCCGGTGCGCCCACACCGCCAGCAGCTCCTCGTCGTGGGACACGGCGAGCACGCCGGTGCCCGCCGCGGCGCGCTCGGCGACCACCCGCACCAGCGCGGCGGTGGTCGAGGCGTCGAGCATCGCGGTCATCTCGTCGCAGACGAGGTAGCGCGGCCGCAGCACCAGCGCGCGGGCGAGGCACGCCCGCTGCAGCTGGCCGTCGCTCACCTCGTGCGGGCGCCTGCCCAGCAGCTCGGCGGTCAGCCCGACCCGGTCGTGCAGCTCCTCCTCCCACGCGGGGTCGGCGCCCCGCCCGGTCGCGAGCAGCGGCTCGACGACGATCTCGCGCAGCGTCAGGCGCGGGTCGGCGGCGAGCCGCGGCTGCTGGAACACGACCCCGACGGCCGTGCGATGGTTCCGCGGCGCCCGGTAGCGCACCCCGCGCACCGCACCGCCGTCCAGGACGACCCGGCCCGACCACGGCGCGTGCAGCAGCGCGAGCACGCGGGCCAGCGTCGACTTGCCGCAGCCGCTGGGCCCGGCCAGCCCGACCACCTCCCCCGGCGCGACGGTCACGTCGACCCCGTCGAGCACGCGCACGCCCCGGCGGTACCCGGCGACGATCCGCTCGGCCACGAGGCTCATCCCGGCACCCCCGCGCAGGCGACGGCCCGCTCGCCGCGCCACACCAGCCGCGGATCGGGCACGCAGGTGTGCAGGTCGGGGCGGCGGCGGTCGAAGCCGCAGCCCGGAGGCAGGTCGGTCAGCTCGGGCGGGTGCCCGGGGATCGCGGCGAAGTCCCGGTCGGGCAGCGCCGCGAGCAGGCCGCGCGTGTAGGGGTGCCACGGGTCGGCCACGAGCGCGTCCACCGGCCCGACCTCGACGATCCGGCTCGCGTACATCACCGCGACGTCCGTGGCGACGCGCCGCGCCGCCCGCAGGTCGTGGGTGATCATCAGGACGGCGTGGCCGCGGGCGGCGAGGCCGGCGAGCAGGTCGGCGGTGCGGTCCACCAGGGGGCGGTCCAGGCCCGCGGTGGGCTCGTCGGCGAGCACGACCGGCGGGTCGCCCGCCAGCGCGGCGGCCACCCCGACCCGCTGGGCGGTGCCGCCGGACAGCTCGTGCGGGTAGCGGTCGAGCATCGGCAGGGGCAGGCCGACGTCCTCGGCGAGGCGGTGGACCGTCGCGGTGACGTCCGCGCCGGGGCGCAGCGCGCGCACGGTCTCGGCGAGCTGTGCCCCGACCCGGCGGACCGGGGTCAGGTGCGTGGCCGCGGACTGCGGCACGAGCCCGATCCGGCGGCCGCGGACGCGGTCGCGCAGCACCGGTTCCGGGGCGTCGAGCAGGTCCACGCCGTCCAGCTCGACCCCGTCCAGCTCGATGCTGCCCGCGACCTCCGCGTTCGACGGCAGCAGCCCCGTGATCGCGGCCGCGAGCACCGACTTGCCGCACCCGCTCTCGCCGACCAGCGCCAGCAGGCGGCCCGGCCGCAGCGTGAGGGTCGCCCCCGTCACGGCGGAGACGGTGCCGCCGCGCCCGCGGGCGCCGAGCCGGAAGCGCACCGACAGGTCGCGGAGGCGCAGCTCCGCGCCCGGCGCGGTCACAGGCCCAGCTCCGAGCGGCGGCGGGGCAGCGCGCGGTCGCGCCACCACGCGGCGATCCCGGCCACGGCGAGCGCCGTCGCGACCAGCAGCAGCGCCGGGAACGTGACGATCCACCAGGCGCCGAGCAGCACCGCGGCCCGCCCCTCCCCCAGGATGGTGCCGATGCTCGCCAGGTGCGGGGGCAGGCCGAGGCCGAGGAAGCTCAGCGCGGTCTCGTGCCAGACGGCGTGCGGCAGCAGCAGCACCGTGGACAGCGCGGCCTGCGGGACGATCGCGGGCAGCAGGTGCCGGCGCAGCACCCGCCCGCGCGACGCCCCGCCGGAGATCGCGGCGTCGACGAAGGGGCGGTCGCGCAGCGAGAGCACCTCCGCGCGCACGATCCGCGCCACGCCGGTCCAGTGGGTGAGCGCGATCGAGGCGATGACGGCGGCGATCGAGCCGCGGTAGAGGGCCACGACGACGATGCCCAGCAGCAGGTGGGGGACGGCGTTGACGGTGTCGACCACGCGCATGAGCAGCCGGTCCGGCCAGCCGCCGAGCACCCCGGAGGCGGCCCCGACCAGCGCGCCGAGCACGGTGGACACGACGGCGCAGACCGCCGCCACGAGCAGCGACACCCGCAGCCCGGCGACGCTGCGCAGCAGCAGGTCCCGGCCCTGGGAGTCGGTGCCGAACGGGTGCGCGGGCGAGGGCGGCAGCCGGATCGCGGTGTAGTCGACGGCGCGCTCGTCCAGCCCGCCCAGCCACGGCACCAGCACCGAGCACGCGGCCAGCACGACGAGCAGCCCCGCCCCGACGAGCAGGCGGGCCCGCGCCCGCCCGGCCGCGCCGCGCCCCCGCGGGGTGCCGGGCCGCACCCGGGCCGCGGACCGCCAGCGCCGCTCGGCCGGCGCGGCGCCCTTCTCCAGCAGCGTCCCGGTCATCGCCCGCCCCCGTCAGCCATCGGCGCTCACCCTCGGGTCGGCCAGCACCACGCCGACGTCGGCGAGCAGCGAGCCCAGCAGCACCGCCGCGGTCGCCAGCACCGACAGCGCGGCCAGCATCGGGAAGTCGACGGCCAGCGCCGCCGTGACGACGGCCTCGGCGATGCCGGGCCAGGAGAAGACGGTCTCGACGAGCACGGCCCCGGTCACCAGCTCGGGGATCCGCGTCCCCATCAGCGTCACGAACGGCAGCAGCGCGGTGGGCAGCGCGTGCCGCAGCACGACGGTCCGCTCGGCCAGCCCGCGCGCCCGCGCCCCGGTGACGTGGTCCTCCGCCAGCGCCCCGAGCAGCGAACCGCGCACGTGCAGCACCAGCCACGGCGTCTGGGACACCCCCAGCACCAGCGCCGGGAGCACGAGGTGGCGGGCCACCTGGTCGACGGTCGCCGGAGCCCCGGCGTCGGTCAGCCCGGCCACCGGCAGCCAGCCCAGCCCGAGGGAGAACACCGCGATCGCGACGAGCGCCAGCACGAACGGCGGGACGCCCTCCAGCGCGTGCCCGGCCGCGGTCACCGCGCGGTCGACCCAGCCGCCCTGCCGCCACGCGGCGACGACGCCGGCCACCAGCGCCAGCACGACGGCGACGGCCAACCCCGCCGTCACCAGCAGCAGCGTCCAGGGCAGCCGCTCGGCGACGACCTGCGCCACCGGCATGCGGAACGACCGACTCGTGCCGAGGTCCCCCGACAGCACCCCGGACAGCCACCGCGCGAGCTGGGTGAACACCCCGTCGTCGAGCCCGAGCCGGGCCCGGGTCGCGGCCAGGTCGGCCTCGGTCGCGGTGAACACGTCCACGCCGTAGTACTGGTGGACCGGGTCGAAGGGCGACGCGGCGGCGAGCAGGAACACCCCGACCGCGACGACCGCCAGCACGGGCACGGCGAAGGCCAGCCGCCGGGCGACGAGCCACCCGACCTCGGAGAGCCGGGTCACCGGCGCGGCGTCCAGTCCTCGACGTTCCACCACGGGCCCCACGTCGTGCCGTGGGTGTGCGGGTCGACGACCTGCCGGTAGCCGTCCCAGCGCTCGCGCACCAGGTAGGAGTGGTCGAGGAAGGCGAGGAACACGAAGCCGGGCGCGGCGGCGTAGTCGCGCTGCCACTGCTTCGTCGCCGCGACGCGCGCGGCCGGGTCCAGCGCGCGGCGGGCCGCGTCCAGCCCCGCGTCGACGGCCGGGTTCGCGTAGGAGGCGGGGTTGTTGAACCCGTCGCCGCCGTAGGAGCTGTGCAGCAGCGGGTAGCTGACGAGGTCGGGGTCGAACGGCGAGCCACCGCCGAGCACGAGCGCGTCCGCGCCCATCCGCGGCTCGATCGCCTCCCAGCCCAGGCCCTCCAGCGCGACGTCGATACCGACGGCGCGGGCGTCGGAGGTGAAGCCCTGGGCGAGGTCGCGGCGGATCGAGTCGGCGGCCGGGTACATGAGCGTGAACCGGGCCGGGACCCCGTCGCGGGCGCGGGTGCCGTCCGGGCCGCGGACCCAGCCCGCCGCGTCGAGGACCTGCTCGGCGCGGGCCCGGTCGAACGGGAACTGCGCGGCGGGCTCGCTGTACTCGGCGAGCACCGGCGGGACCGGGTTGGAGGCGGGCACGCCGCGCCCGGCGAACAGGGCGTCGATCATGCCCTGCCGGTCGACGGCCAGGTTGAGCGCCATGCGGACCGCCGGGTCGCCGGTCACCGGGTGCGCGGTCGGCAGCGTCACCGTCCGGTAGTCGGCGGACGGGTGGTCGTGCACCGTGTACCCCGAGCCGGCGAAGGTCTGCGCCAGCGCGGGCGGGAGCACCGTGCCGTCGAACTCCCCGGAGCGCAGGCGCTGGGCGCGGGTGTTGTCGTCGGTCGCGAAGACGATGGTGATCCCGGTGACGGCGGGGGCGCCCTCGAAGTGGTCGGGGTTGGCCGCCAGCCGCATCGACTCCCCGCGCCGCCACTCGGCGAGCGTGTAGGGCCCGGTGCCGACCGGCCGCGCCGCGAGCGGCGACTCCGCCACCGGCGCCGGCGTCGCGACGGCCTCGGCCGGCACGATCCCCAGCGTGAGCCGGTGCGGGAACGCCGCGTCGGGCTGCGCGAGGTCGAACCGGACGGTGCGCGCGTCGACCTGCTCCACCCCCGCCAGCGTCACCCAGTCCGAGCGGACCGTCGCCGCGAACGCGGGGTCGAGCAGCGCGCGGTAGGTCGCGACGACGTCGGCCGCGTCGAACGCGGTGCCGTCGTGGAACGTCACGCCCTCGCGCAGCGCCACGGTCCAGGCCGTCCCGTCGGCGGACGGCTCGGGCAGGGCGGCCGCGAGGGCCGGCTGCAGCCGCCGGTCGGCGTCGTGGGCGACCAGGCCGTCGTAGAACTTCGACGCGCCCTCCACCCCGTAGCCGAGCAGCGGGTGCAGGGACTCGGGCTCGTCGCCGTCGGCCAGCACCATCGTCGTGCCTGCGCCGGGCCCGGCGCCGGCCGCACCCCCCGGCGCGGCCGGCGCGGCGCACCCGGCCACGAGCAGGGCGAGGAGGACGCCGAGGACGGGCGGGACGCGTCGGGGCACGGGCGCACTCTAGGCACAGCTGCAAATTGTTGGCAAGAAGCAGATATGTGCTTCAAGGCGAATGGGGCGCGGAATGGCGCACCCGGCCGGGCCTCGGCCAGATCCGGAACCGCACCACCGCGATGACCTCCGCCACGCCCAGGACGCGCGAGTCCGTCGAGGCCTCCGGGAAGTCGCCGAGCACCCACCAGCCGTCGCCCCCGGGGCGCGCCGCGCGCTTCACCGACAGCTGCCCCGGGCGGGCCGACCAGCGCACGAGCACGACGTCACCGGGCCGCGGCACCCGCCCGAACCGGGCGAGCACCACGTCGCCGTCGGACAGCGTCGGCGACATCGACGGACCCCGCACGAGCACCCGGCGCCACCCGATCACGCATATCTCCGTCCTGTCCCGGGAAAGCCCCGAGAGTAGGGTGACGAACGCGAGATCGATCAACTCTCAGGAAGGACGACACGCGGATGCTGTCCCGTATTCTCCGCCCGCGGCTGGAGGCCACCGCGCACTGCGACCTCCCCTGCGGCGTGTACGACCCCGCCCAGGCGCGCATCGAGGCCGAGTCGGTCAAGGCCATCCAGGAGAAGTACCAGGGGAACGAGGACCCGGCCTTCCGCGCGCGGGCCATCGACATCAAGGAGCAGCGCTCCGACCTGGTCAAGCACCACCTCTGGGTGCTGTGGACCGACTACTTCAAGCCGCCGCACTTCGAGAAGTACCCGGAGCTGCACGAGCTGTTCAACAAGGCCACCAAGGCCGCCGGCGCGGCCGGCACCAAGGGGTCGAACGACCCGGCCACCGGCCAGGAGCTGCTCGACCTGATCGCCCAGATCGACAAGATCTTCTGGGAGACCAAGCAGGCGGCCTGACCGACGGTCCGACGGCGGCGCCGACCCCCTCGGGGTCGGCGCCGCCGTCGTGCCCGGGGGGACCACCCGGCCCTGGTGCCCGGCCCGGCGCCGGAGCAGGCTGCCGGGATGACCCCCGCGCCGCGCCCCGAGGACCTCGCCCCGCAGCTCGCCGACGTCTACCGCGACCTGCACACCCACCCGGAGCTGTCGTTCGCGGAGCGGCGCACGGCCGGGATCGCGGCCGGGTGGCTGGCAGAGCAGGGCTGCGCCGTGACCGAGGGCGTCGGCGGCACCGGCGTCGTCGGCGTCCTGGACCGCGGGCCGGGCCCGGTGGTGCTGCTGCGCGCCGACATGGACGCCCTCCCGGTGCGCGAGGAGACCGGCCTGCCCTACGCCAGCCACGCCCGCGGCGTCGACCCGGACGGCCGGGACGTGCCGGTCATGCACGCCTGCGGGCACGACCTGCACGTCACCTGCCTGATGGGCGGGGCCGCCGTGCTCGCGGGCGACCCCGCGTGGCGGGGCACGCTCGTCACCGTGTTCCAGCCGGCCGAGGAGCTCGGGCAGGGCGCCGAGGCGATGGTCGCCGACGGGCTCTACGAGCGGTTCCCCCGGCCCGACGTCGTGCTCGGCCAGCACGTCGCGCCGATCCCGGCCGGCGTCCTGGGCCTGCGGCCGGGCCCGGCGTTCGCGGCGAGCGACAGCCTGCGCGTGACGCTGCACGGGTCCGGCGGGCACGGCTCCCGGCCGGAGACGACCGTCGACCCGGTCGTGATGGCCGCCGCGGCGGTGCTGCGCCTGCAGACCCTCGTCTCGCGGGAGGTCGCGGGCACCGACACGGCCGTGCTCACCGTCGGCGCGCTGCACGCCGGGACGAAGGCCAACATCATCCCCGACCGCGCCGAGCTGCTGCTCAACCTGCGCAGCTACGACCCCGCGGTGCGCGAGCGGCTGCTTGCCGGCGTGCACCGGATCGTCGCGGCCGAGGCGCAGGCGTCCGGCGCACCCCGGCCGCCCGACGTCGAGGTCGTGGAGAGCGCCCCGGCCGTGGTGAACGACGAGGCGGCCACGGCCCGGACCCGCCCGGCGCTGGAGTCGGTCGTCGGGGCGGGCCGGGTCCTCGACCCCGGGCCGGTGACCGGCAGCGAGGACGTCGGCGTGCTGGCGACGGCCGCGGGCGCGCCCTGCGTGTTCTGGCTCCTCGGCGGCGCCGACCCGGCCGCGTTCGCCGGCGCGCACGACGTCGACGCCGTGCGGGCGGTCGTGGCGACGCTGCCGTCGAACCACTCCCCCGCGTACGCGCCGGTGCTCGACCCGACCCTGACGATCGGCGTCGCGGCCCTCGCCGCCGCCGCCCGGACCTGGCTCGACGGCGCCGGGGTCAGCCCCTGACCGCCCGCAGCAGCAGGTGCATCGCCAGGTCTGTGGAGCGCTCGCGCACGTCGGAGCGGCTGCCCGGCAGCCGCGGGTCGCGGGCGATCACCCGGCCGTCGGCCGTCGTCACGCAGAAGCAGACGTACCCGACCGGCTTGGCCTCCGTGCCGCCGCCCGGCCCGGCCACCCCGGTGATCCCGACGCCGACGTCGGCGCCGAACCGGCTGCGCGCCCCGTCCGCGAGCGCCCTGGCGACCTCCGGCGACACCGCGCCGTGCGCGGCGATCAGCTCGGCGGGCACACCCAGCAGGTCGGTCTTCGCCGCGTTGGAGTAGGCCACCACCCCGCCCGCGACGTAGTCCGACGACCCGGCCCGGTCCACCAGCCGCGAGGCGAGCATGCCGCCCGTGCAGGACTCCCCGGTGGCCACCGTCCAGCCCCGGGCGAGCAGCTCCCCGGCCAGGATCTCGTCGGTGGTGCGCCCGTCCATGCTCACCAGGTGGCGCTCGTGCCGCTCGGCCAGCACCGCCGCCAGGTCGTCGGCCGCGTCCTCGTCCCCCGGGACGGGCCGGAGGTCGACCTCGAGCTCGGAGCGGCGCAGGCAGGTGGTGACCTCCACGTCGCCGACGTCGACCGTGCGCAGCGTGGCCGCGATCTCCGACTCCGGGAGCCCGAAGAAGCGCAGGTGCCGGGCCGGGGCGCGCGGGATGCCGGCCAGCAGCGCGGCGACCGGCCCGGCGGCGAGCGCGGCGGGCCACATGCCCTGCAGCTCGCGCGGCGGGCCGGGCAGCACGACGACCAGCGGACCCGGCGTGCGGACGACGAGCCCGGGCGCGGTGCCGACCGGGTCGAGCGCGATCGCCCCACGCGGCACCATCGCCTGCTTGCGGTTGGCCTCCTCCAGCGCCGGGCCGCCGAACCCGGTGCGCCGCGCCCACGCCTCCAGGATCCCGGCGATGCGCTCGCGCATCCGCTCGTCCAGCTCCAGGGGGACCCCGGCGAAGGCGGCGACGACCTCGCCGGTCAGGTCGTCCGCGGTCGGGCCCAGCCCCCCGCTGGTGACGACGAGTGCCGCGTCGCGCACGAACTCCAGGGCGGCGGCGAGGTCCCCGGGCCGGTCGCCGACGACGAGGACGTGCGACACCTCGAACCCGAGCGCGGACAGCTCGCGGGACAGCCACGGGCCGTTGGCGTCGGGGATGGTGCCGGTGAGCAGCTCGCTGCCGGTGACGACGACGGCGGCGCGCGGGCGGGCGGGGGCGGACATGATCGGGACGCTACCGCTCACGTCGCGGCCGACGAGCTCGCGATCGCCTCCGCCACGGACTCGTCGCCCACCGCGACGGCAGCCGCCACCACCGCGCGGTCGACGGTCAGCGCCCCCATCCCCACCGAGCGGGCGGGCCCCAGCGCCATGAGGTGACCGGGCCCGCGGTCGGGATGGGCGGCGTCGGTGACGATCCGCAGGTCCGAGCCGTAGCGGCGGGAGCCCTGGGCGATCGTGCCCAGGCCCGGCACCACGCGGTCCAGCGCCCGCGCCCAGAGCGACAGGCCCGCGTCGGCGTCGGCGTGCATCTCCGACTCCGGCCGGCACACCAGCGCGAGGACGTGCGTCGCGCCGCCCCGCAGGGCCCGCGCCATCGCCAGCGGCTCACCGACCGAGCCGTCCACCCAGCGGCGGCCGTCGTGCTCCACCGGCGGGCCGGCCAGCAGCGGGATGGTCGCGCTGGCCCGCAGGCCGCGCTGCCAGTCCGCGACGGTGTCGAGCCCGCACAGGACGTGCGGGGTGAGGTCCGCGCTGTCCGTGGCGACGACGTGCAGGGGCACCGGCTGGTCGCGCAGCACCTCCCAGGGCAGCGGCTTCGTGCCGCACAGGACGCCGGTGAAGAGGTGGTCGAGCACCACGACCGGGCGCCGGGTGCCCAGGCGGCGCATGTCGATGAACGCCGGGGTGGCCAGGTCCTCCGGGTACGCCGCAGCGCACCGGTCCGCGTCCCCGGTGAGGAACGACGCCGCCGACACCGCGCCGGACGACGCGCCGTACACCTCGTCGAACCCGGTGCGCAGGCCCGCGCGCTCCAGCGCGTGCAGCATCCCCGCGACGTACGCGCCGCGCATCCCGCCGCCCCCGACGACGAGCGCCACCCGGTGCGGGTCGGACCGGGCGCCGGGCGCGGTGCCGCGCCGGGCCAGCAGGACGCGCAGGACGTCGAGATCACCGCGCAGGAACGGCACCGGCACCCGCGGAGGATATCGGGCCGGCCGGGGTCGCCGCGCGCCCGACGACGCGGCGGCCCCGCGCACGACGGCGCCGGCCCGGACCTGTGCGGTCCGGGCCGGCGCGGGGTCCGGCCCCTCCCCGGTGGCCGGTCCCGCGGGAGGAGGGGTCAGCGCCCGGCGTCCCGGGTGCCGGAGACCCACTCCTGGTCGGTCATGCGCAGCACCGCGATCCCGACGGCGACCATGAAGCCGGCCAGGCCCACACCCTGCGCGACGCCGCTCCACAGGCCCGCCGGCAGCACCATCGTGGCGACCACGGACAGCGGCACGAGCAGCGTCGGCAGCCAGTGGAAGAACCCGGCGCGCCAGGCCGCCACGCCCAGGACGGTCATGCCCACGAACGTCGCGAGCAGGACCGGCCCGGCCAGCAGGAACCCGGCCAGCGGGAGGGCCTGCGCCGCCTCGGACACCGTGACGGCCTGGTCGGCGGGCAGGTTCTGGCGGATCGCGATGTCGTAGAAGTCGGTGACGAGCAGGCCGGGCAGCGCGAGCGCGCCGGGCACCGCCAGCGCCATGCCGACGTTGCCGGCGACCCGGCTGCGCCGCCGGGTCATGACCCCCAGGGCCAGCAGCACCGGCACGATGCCCAGGTAGCCGTAGTGCAGCAGGAGGGCGGCGACCTGGCTGCGGAGCGGGTCGACCACCAGCGAGTCCAGGTAGGCGGCCGTCGTGCCGGCGGTCTCCCACTCCGTCGCGGCGAAGCCCCCGGCGGTGACGAGGCCCGCCACGACGCCGACGACGCCGGTGACCCGGCGGCGGAAGCGGGTGGCCGGGGCGACCGGGACGGCACCGGGAACCGGGGCGGCGGCGGTGGCGGTGAGCGCGGGGGCGGTGGGCGCGGCGGCGGGGACGGTGCTGGTCATGGCGGGCTCCTGCCGAAGGGGGCGGCCGGTCGGTCCGGCTCGCCGATGGGGGGAACCCTGCCCGGGCCGGGCCTGCGGGGGACCGGTGTTCCCTGGCGGACCGGGTGTGGTGCCAGCACCCCCGGCGACGGGGTGCCCCGCGACCTAGGCTCGGCGTGTGCAGACCCGAGTCGTGCTGGCCGAGGACAACGCCCTGCTGCGCGCGGGCCTGGTCCGGCTCGTCGACGCCGCCGAGGACCTCACCCTCGTCGGCGCGGCGGCGGACCTCCCCGCGCTCACCTCGCTCGTCGACCGCGAGCGGCCCGACGTCGTCGTCACCGACATCCGGATGCCGCCGACGCACACCGACGAGGGCATCACCGTGGCCACCCGGCTGCGCGACGAGCACCCGGGCATCGGCGTGGTCGTGCTGAGCCAGTACGCCGAGGCGCCCTACGCGCTCACGCTGCTCGCGGGCGGCACGGCCGGGCGCGGCTACCTGCTCAAGGAGCGCGTGGCCGACGGCGACGAGCTCACCGAGGCGATCCGGCGGGTCGCCGCGGGCGGCTCGGTGATCGACCCGACGGTGATCGAGGGGCTGGTCGCGGCCAACCGCGCGGCCCCCTCGGACCTGGACCGGCTCACCCCGCGCGAGCTGGAGGTGCTCGGCGAGATGGCCCAGGGCAAGAGCAACGCCGCCATCGCCGCGGCGCTGGTGCTCTCCGAGCGGGCCATCGAGAAGCACACGAACTCGATCTTCTCCAAGCTCGGGCTGTCCGAGGAGCGCGACCTCAACCGCCGCGTGAGCGCCGTCCTCGTCTACCTGCAGCAGTAGTGGACGCGGCACCCGTGCGGGTGCTCGTCGTCGACGACAGCACCGCGTTCCGCCTGGCCGCGTCGGCGGTGCTCGCGCGCACGCCGGGCTTCGTGCTGGCCGGACAGGCCGGCAGCGCCGAGGACGCGCTCGCCGTCGCGCCCGCGCTGGCCCCCGACCTGGTGCTGCTCGACGTGCGCCTGCCCGGCATGAGCGGGCCGGACGCGGCGCCGATGCTGGCCGCGGCCGTGCCGGGCGTCGTCGTCGTGTTCTGCTCCACCTACGCCCGGGCCGATCTGCCGGTGCCCGCGGACGCGCACTACCTGCACAAGGAGGAGCTGCGCCCGGCCGCGCTGCAGGAGCTGTGGGCCGGGGCCCGGGACGGCTGAGCCCCCGGCTCACTCCCCGCGCAGCACGGCGGCGGGCGGGGTGCGGGTCGCGCGCAGCGCCGGGCGGACGGCGGCGAGCAGCGCGGCGAGCAGCACCACGGGCCCGAGGGCGACGAGCACCGGCCAGGGCAGCGCGACGTCACCGGCCACGCCCGTCCCGGTGGCGATCTCCCACCACAGGACCCTGGCCACGGCCAGCCCGAGCGGCACGCCCAGCAGCAGCGCCGGGACCGCGGCGACCGTCGCCCCCACGGCGACGGCGGCCCGCACCTGGCCGGGGGTGCCGCCGAGCGCGCTGAGGACGGCGAGGCTCGCCGCGTGCCGGCGCGCCCCCGTGAGCACGGCGTGCACCAGCCCCGCGCCGCCGACGAGGGTCAGCACGAGGGCCAGCAGCTCGGGGAGCAGGAGCAGGTCGGCGAGGTTGCGGATCTCGTCGGGGGTCTCGGCGCGGAACACCTCGAGGTCGTCGGACAGGTCGGCGAACAGCGCGTCGATCTGGCCGGGCCGGGCCTGCAGGTACGCGCCGACCAGTGGCTCGGCGGTCGCGAGGGCGGGCAGCTGCGCGGGGTCGACCAGCAGGGACTCCCCCAGCGCGCCGAGCTCGCCGCTCTGCTGGGTGGTGACGACGACGATCCCGGTGACGGCCAGCGGCGCGACGCCCCCGGCCGGGAGCCGCACGTCGAGCACGTCGCCGACGGACAGGCCGAGCCGGGCGGCGAGCCGCGGCCCGAGCGCGACCTCCCCCGGCCGCTCGGGCGCCCGCCCGGCCGCCGTCGCCTGCGGCAGGGCGCCGAGCCGGTGCTCCGTGGCGACGGCCGCGGCCCGGTCCCCGGAGCCGAGGACGACGTCGGCGCTGGTGACCACGTGGAGCGCGGCGACCCGCGGGTCGGCCACGAGCGCGGCGATCGTGTCCTCGCGGGCGTCGATGAGCGACAGGTCGGCGGACTGCCCGTAGCGCAGCGGCGTGCCGACGAGCTGCTGTAGCCCGGCGCCGACGGTCGCGGCGGCGACGATGCCGGCGACG
>JAPLAT010000305.1 GCA_026393175.1 Pseudonocardiales bacterium | reverse complement strand
GCCGCGGCGCAGGTCGGCGGGCAGGAACTGGTTCTCGTTGCGGAACGTGTAGGGGTGCACGAGCAGCCCGGCGGCGTGGGCGGCGTCGACGAGCCCGGTGGGGGCCGCGAGGTTCCCGTCCGCGTCCCGGGCGACCACCAGGTTCTTGTCCGGGCCGATGCCGTCGGCGAACGTCGCGATGTCGGTCAGGCCCTCCGGTGTGACGAGGTCGGCGTAGGTGCGGGGGTCGCCCGCCGCGACGTCGGGTGCTTGGTCTCCGGGTACACGCCGATCTCGCGGCGCAGCTCGCGGGACAGGCGCTCGCGCAGCTCCAGCACCTCGCCCAGGGTGGGGATGCCGTAGCGGCCGTCGTAGAGCGTGTTCTCCTGGCGGACGTCCGGGATGCGCTCGGTCGCCCGCAGGGTCCGCAGCTCGGCGAGGGTGAAGTCCTCGGTGAACCAGCCCGTGTACTCGACCCCGTCGATCGTCTTCGTGGTCCGCCGGTCCGCGAACTCCGGGTGGTCGCCGACGTCGGTCGTGCCGCCGATCTCCGGCTCGTGCCGGGCGACGAGCTCGCCGTCGGAGGTGATGACCAGGTCGGGCTCGACGTAGTCCGCCCCCATCCGCGCCGCCAGCTCGTAGGCGGCGAGCGTGTGCTCGGGCCGGTAGCCCGACGCGCCGCGGTGCCCGATCACCAGCGGGCCGGCCGAGCGCGGCGCGGCCGCGGCCGGGACGGCGGGCAGCACCGCCCCCGCGGCGGCGGTGAGGGCGGCGGCGGTGAGGACGTGACGGCGCGTGGGCATGGGCACCACCGTGACCCGAACGGGCGACCTGCGCCGGACGGGAGGGCGTCCCGGGCCCGGCGGGGCGGTGAACGGCAGGTGCGCCGCAGGTGACGGCGGGCGACGCCTCTACGATTCCCGCTCGTGCGCGTCCTGGTCCTCGGTTCCGGTGCTCGCGAGCACGCCATCCTCCTCGCCCTGGCGCAGGACCCCGCGGTCACCGCGCTGGCCTGCGCCCCGGGCAACGCGGGGACGGCGGCGATCGCGGAGCAGCGCGGGGTCGACGTCGTCGATCCCGTGGCCGTCGCCGCCCTGGCCCGGGACTGGGCGGCCGACCTCGTCGTCGTCGGCGCGGAGGCGCCCCTGGTCGCGGGCGTCGCCGACGCGGTGCGCGCGGAAGGCATCGCCTGTTTCGGGCCCAGCGCGCAGGCGGCCCGGATCGAGGGGTCGAAGGCCTTCGCGAAGGACGTCATGGCCGCGGCGGGGGTGGCCACCGCCGGCTGCGAGGTCGTCGACAACCCGGCCCACCTCGACGCCGCCCTCGACCGCTTCACCGCCCCCTACGTCGTCAAGGACGACGGCCTGGCCGCGGGCAAGGGCGTCGTCGTCACCACCGACCGCGACACCGCGCGGGCGCACGCGATGACGCTGTTGGACGGCGGGCACCCGGTGCTGCTGGAGGAGTTCCTCGACGGGCCGGAGGCGTCGCTGTTCTGCTTCGTCGACGGCGCGACGGTCGTGCCGCTGCTGCCCGCCCAGGACTTCAAGCGCGTGGGCGACGACGACAGCGGCCCCAACACCGGCGGCATGGGCGCCTACGCGCCGCTGCCCTGGGCGCCCCCGGACCTGGCCGCGGACCTGGTCGCGGCCGTGGTCGCACCGGTGGCGCGGGAGATGGCCGGGCGCGGCACCCCGTTCCAGGGGCTGCTGTACGCGGGGCTCGCCCTCACCGCGGCGGGGCCGTCGGTGATCGAGTTCAACTGCCGGTTCGGCGACCCGGAGACCCAGGCCGTGCTGGCGCTGCTCCGCTCGCCGCTGGCCCGGCTGCTGCACGCCACGGCCACCGGCACGCTGGCCGACGAGCCGGCGCCGGAGTGGGCGTCCGGGGCGGCCGTCACGGTCGTGGTGGCCGCGGAGGGCTACCCGGGCACGCCGCGGGTGGGTGACCCGATCGGGGGTGCCGACGCGGACGGCGTGCTGCACGCCGGGACCCGCCGCCGCGACGACGGCGCCGTCGTGTCCGCGGGCGGGCGGGTGCTGTCGGTCGTGGGCACCGGGCCGGACCTGGCGGCCGCCCGGGAGGACGCCTATCGCCGCCTCGACGGCGTGCACCTGGCCGGGTCGCACCACCGCACGGACATCGCGCTGCGGGCGGCGCGCGGCGAGATCGCGGTACCCACGCCCGGGTGACGAGGTTACGCAACATCACCCGAAGTAGTGATGTTGCGAAGTCGTGATCACGGACGGGGCAACCTCTGCGGCCGTTTGACGTCGACGTTCACCCCTTCGGCGGGTGAATCGGTCACGGACAGCGACTTGCACGCCGTTCGGGTGTCGGCCAGTCTCCACGCGTCCGAGGAGAGATCGACTCCGCCGTCGCTCCCCGTCTCCACCCCGGCGACGTTGCCGATCCCTCGGACCTCCCCGCATCCGAGACGAAGGACCCCGATGAGCACCTCCCGTCCCCGCCACGCCGCGCCCAGCCGCACGACCCGCCTCGTCGGCAAGGTCGCGCTCGGTGTCGTCGGCGCCCCGGTGGCCATGCTGGCCGTGGCCGGGCCCGCGTCCGCCGCCGACCTCGACACGATCGACCTCGACGGCAACCGGCTCTCCCTCGACATGGAGGGCACGTCCTTCCAGGCGTCGGGCGAGCTGGCCGACGCCGCGCTGCCCGAGCTGCCGGCCCTGCCGGGTGGCGAGGGCGCGGGCCTGCCGGAGACCGACGTGTTCGCGCTGCCGACCGTCGACGACCTCGCCCTGCCGGGCACCGACGCCCTGCCGGGCACCGACCTGCTGGACGTCGACGTCCTCCCGACGGCCGACGACCTGCCGGCCCTGCCGGGCCCGGACGGCCTCCCCGGCACCGACGGCCTCCCCAGCACCGACGCCCTCCCCGGCACCGACGCCCTGCCGGGCACCGACTCCCTGCCCTCGCTCCCGGGTACCGACGGCCTGCCCTCGCTGCCGGGCACGGACGGTCTCCCGGCGCTCCCGGGCACCGACGCGCTGTCGGCGCTCCCGGGCGCCGAGGCCCTGCCGGAGCTGCCGCTGCGGATCCAGATGGACTGGCAGGCGAGCTCCGAGGGCTCGACGGCCGACCTGCCGTCGACCGACGACGTGTTCTCCGCCACGGACCTGCTCGGCGGGCTGGTCTGATCCGCACCACGTCGCGGTGAACCCGGCGGGCCGCGCTCCTGTGGGAGGAGCGCGGCCCGTCCGGTCTCTAGGGTCGGGGGCGTGACCACCGACGCGCTCACCGTCGCCCGCCGCGCCATGATCCCGCCCTTCCACGTGATGGACGTGTGGGCCGCCGCCGCGGAGCGGCAGCGCACCCACGGGGACCTGGTGAACCTCTCCGCGGGCCAGCCCTCCACCGGGGCGCCCGCCGCCGTCCGGGAGGCGGCGACCGCCGCGATCGCCTCCGAGGTGCTCGGCTACACGGTGGCGCTGGGGATCCCGGAGCTGCGCTCGGCGATCGCCGCGCACTACGCCCGCACGTACGACCTGGAGGTGCCGCCGGAGCAGGTCGTGGTGACCACCGGCTCCTCGGGCGGGTTCCTCCTGGCCTTCCTCGCCGCGTTCGACGCGGGCGACCGGGTGGTCATGGCCCGGCCGGGCTACCCCTGCTACCGCAACATCCTCTCCGCACTGGGCTGCGAGGTCGTCGAGCTGCCGTGCGGGCCGGAGACGCGGTTCCAGCCCACCGTCGCGATGCTCGAGGAGCTCGACGACGTGCGCGGCCTCGTGGTGGCGAGCCCCGCCAACCCGACCGGCAGCGTGCTGGACCCCGCCGAGCTGGCCGCGCTCGCCACCTACTGCGCCGGGCGGGGGATCCAGCTGGTCAGCGACGAGATCTACCACGGCATCGCCTACCCGGGGGCCCCGGCGACGTCGTGCGCGTGGAGCACGTCGCGCGACGCGGTCGTCGTCAACTCCTTCTCCAAGTACTTCTCGATGACCGGGTGGCGGCTGGGCTGGCTGCTGCTCCCGCCGCGGCTGCTGCGCGCGGCCGACCGCGTCGCCGGGAACTTCACCGTCTGCCCGCCGGCGCTCGCCCAGCAGGCGGCGCTCGGGGCGTTCGCCGAGTCCAGCTACGCCGAGGCCGACGGGCACGTCGGGCGCTACGCGGTGAACCGCGAGCTGCTGCTCGCCGGGCTGGCCCGCCTGGGCATCACGCAGGTCGCCCCGCCGGACGGGGCGTTCTACGTCTACGCCGAGGTCTCGCACCTGGCGGCCGACTCGATGGACCTCGTGCACCGGCTCCTGGCCGATGTCGGGCTGGCCGTCGCGCCCGGCCTGGACTTCGACCCCGTCGACGGGCACCGCTGGATCCGGCTGTCCTGCGCGGGGTCGACCGAGGACGTCCGCGAGGCGCTGGTGCGGCTGGAGGCGTGGATCGGGACGGTTCCCCGCTGATCGGGGTTATCGTCCCGCGCCATGGACGGTGAACCGCGCATCGAGGCCTGGGACCGGCGGGTCGACTGGTGGCTCACCGCGCTGGCGGTGGTGTTCCTCGCCGCGTACGCGTGGCAGGTGCTCGACCCGGCGATGCCCGAGCCGGGGGCGACGCTGCTGGAGGCGCTCGTCACCGGCATCTGGATCGTGTTCGGCCTCGACTACCTCGTGCGGATCGGCCTCGCGCACCGGCGCTGGCGGTTCGTCGGCACGCACCTGCTCGACCTCGCGATCCTGGTGCTGCCCATGTTCCGGCAGCTGCGGGCGCTGCGGGTGATCACCGTCATCAGCGTGCTCAACCGCCAGCTCCGCGACGACGCCCGCGGCCGGGTCGTGTTCTACGTCGTCGGCAGCGTGGCGCTGATCGGGTTCGTCGCCTCGCTGGCCGTGCTCGACGCCGAGCGCGACGCCCCCGGCGCGTCGATCACGACGTTCGGCGACGCCGTCTGGTGGACGCTGACGACCGTCTCGACCGTGGGCTACGGCGACCGCTACCCCGTGACGTTCGAGGGGCGGGTCGTCGCCGCGGCGCTGATGGTGGCCGGGATCGCGCTGCTCGGCGTCGTCACGGCGTCGATCGCGAGCTGGTTCGTGGAGAACCTGCGGCGGGCCGGGGAGAAGGCGGCCGAGGACATCGAGGACGTCGAGGGGCAGCTCGGCGCGGTGCTCGCCGAGCTGCGGGCGCTCAACGCCCGGCTGGACGCGCTGGAGCGCGACCGGCGTCCGACGCCCTGAGCCCGCGCTGCGCCGGGGCGTAGACCGAGCGGCCGGCGCTGCCCCCGCCCGGGGCGCCGATGCGCTCGAGCGCGGCGGCGATGTCGGCGTCGCCGACGTCGGCGTGGGTCATCAGCCGGACCTGCCCCGACATCGCCGACGCCCGCACGCCCGCCTCCTCGAAGCGGCGCAGCGTGCCGTCGAGGTCGGCGACGGCGACGAGCACGATGTTGGTCTGCGGCTCCGCGGCCTGCCAGCCGCGCTC
>JAPLAT010000357.1 GCA_026393175.1 Pseudonocardiales bacterium | reverse complement strand
CGTCGACCTGCACCTGGGCGACCCCGCCGTCGCCCTCGACCGGGACGCCCGCACCGTCACGACGGGGTCCGGGCGGGTCCTGCGCTACGACGCGCTCGTGCTGGCCACCGGGTCGGCCCCGTTCGTGCCGCCGGTGCCCGGGCGGGACCTGCCGGGGTGCTTCGTCTACCGCACCCTCGACGACCTGGACGCGATCACCGCCGCCGCGGAGGCCGCCGTCGCCCGGGCCGGGGCGGGGCGGCGCTCGGCCGTGGTCGTCGGCGGCGGGCTGCTCGGGCTGGAGGCCGCGCGGGCGCTGCGCCTGATGGGGCTCTCCCCGCAGGTCGTGGAGATCGCGCCGCGGCTGATGCCGGTGCAGGTCGACGAGGGCGGCGGGGCGCTGCTGCGCCGGCTCGTGGAGTCCGAGGACCTGGCGGTGCGCACGGGCGTCTCCGTCGGCGGGATCCGCGAGGACCGGGGCCGGCTGGTCGCCGAGCTGTCCGACGGCGTCGAGCTCGACGCCGACCTCGTCGTGTTCTCCGCGGGCATCCGCCCCGCCGACGGGCTGGCCCGCGCGGCCGGGCTGCCGGTGGGGGAGCGCGGCGGCGTGCTCGTCGACCACCGCTGCCGCACCCCCGACGAGCACGTCTGGGCGATCGGCGAGGTCGCGGCGCTGGAGGGCCGCACCTACGGGCTGGTCGCGCCGGGCTACGCGATGGCCGAGGTCGTCGCCGACCGGCTGCTCGACGGGACCGCGAGCATGAGCCCCGCCGAGCTGGACATGTCCACCCAGCTCAAGATGCTCGGCGTCGACGTCGCCAGCTTCGGCGACGCCCACGCCACGACTCCGGGCGCGCTGGAGGTCGTCGTCAACGACCCGGTGGCCGGCACCTACGCCAAGCTCGTGGTCAGCGACGACGCGCGGACCCTGCTCGGCGGCGTCCTCGTCGGCGACGCGACCCGGTACGGCACGCTGCGCCCGCTCGTCGGCTCGCCGCTGCCCGCCGACCCGGTCGCGCTCATCGCCCCCGGCGGCGTGGAGCCGGGCGCGGACGCGCTGCCGGACTCCGCGCAGATCTGCTCCTGCAACGCCGTCACGAAGGGCGCGCTGTGCGCCGCGATCGACGGCGGCGCGCACGACGTGCCGGCGCTCAAGGCGGGCACCCGGGCGGGCACGAGCTGCGGGTCGTGCGTCCCGACGCTGAAGCTGCTCCTGGCCCAACGGGGCGTGGCGGTCTCGAAGGCGCTGTGCGAGCACTTCGGGCAGAGCCGCGCCGAGCTGTTCGAGATCGTCGCGGGCACCGGCATCCGGACGTTCTCCGAGCTGGTGGCCCGGTTCGGCACCGGCCGCGGCTGCGACGTCTGCAAGCCCGCCGTGGCCTCCATCCTCGCCTCGCTGGGGACCGGTCACGTGCACGACGGCGAGCAGGCCGCGCTGCAGGACACCAACGACCACTTCCTGGCCAACCTGCAGCGCAACGGCACCTACTCGGTGGTGCCGCGGATCGCCGGCGGCGAGGTCACCCCGGAGGGGCTGATCGTCATCGGCGAGGTCGCGCGCGACTTCGGGCTCTACACCAAGATCACCGGGGGGCAGCGGATCGACATGTTCGGCGCCCGGGTCGAGCAGCTCCCCGCGATCTGGCGCCGGCTCGTCGACGCCGGGTTCGCGTCCGGCCACGCCTACGGCAAGGCGCGGCGCACCGTGAAGTCGTGCGTGGGCACGACGGGGTGCCGCTCCGGCGTGCAGGACTCGGTCGGGCTCGCCGTGGAGCTGGAGCTGCGCTACCGGGGGCTGCGCGCGCCGCACAAGATCAAGTCCGGGGTGTCGGGCTGCGCGCGGGAGTGCGCGGAGGCCCGGAGCAAGGACTTCGGGATCATCGCGACGGAGAACGGCTGGAACCTCTACGTCGGCGGCAACGGCGGGTTCACCCCGCGGCACGCCGACCTGCTCGCCGCCGACCTGGACACCGAGACCCTGATCCGCACGGTCGACCGCTTCCTCATGTTCTACATCCGCACGGCCGACCGGCTGCAGCGCACGGCGCCGTGGATCGAGGCGATGGAGGGCGGGCTCGACCACCTGCGGGCGGTGATCGTGGACGACAGCCTGGGCATCGGCGCCGACCTCGACGCGGCGATGGCCAAGCACGTGGACGGCTACGCCGACGAGTGGCGCGGGGTGCTGGAGGACCCGGAGAAGCTCGGCCGGTTCGTCAGCTTCGTCAACGCCCCCGACACCCCGGACCCGACGATCCGGTTCCGGGAGGAACGCGGGCAGCCGGTGCCCGTGGCGCTGGGGCTGCCGGGGGTGGGCGCGTGACGGGGTTGCAGGAAAGCCACTTTGACGCAACGAGGTTGCCGCAAAGTGGCTTTGCTGCAACGCGGTGGGTGGACGTGTGCCCCGCCGGGCGGCTGCTGCCCGAGCGCGGCGTGGCGGCCCTGTTCGGCGATGTCCAGGTAGCCGTGTTCCGCACGTTCGACGGCGCGGTGCACGCCCTGGGCAACATCGACCCGTTCTCCGGCGCGGCCGTGCTCTCCCGGGGCGTGGTCGGCGACCGCGGCGGGGTGCCGGTCGTCGCCTCCCCGGTCTACAAGCAGTCCTTCGCCCTGCATGACGGCCGCTGCCTCGACGACCCGGACGTCACCGTGCCCGCCTACCCGGCCCGGGTGACCGACGGGATGGTGCAGGTCGGGTTACCGTGGTGACCGCCGTGCCCACCTCCCCCGCGCTCGACGTCCCCCCGCTCGCCGGCTTCACCGTCGGCGTCACGGCCGCGCGCCGTGCCGAGGAGCTGGGCACGATGCTGGAGCGGCGCGGCGCCGCCGTCCTGCACGGGCCCGCGCTGCGGATCGTGCCGGTCGCCGACGACACCCGGCTCGAGGGCGCCACGCGCGACCTCATCGCCCGCCCGCCGGACATCACCGTCGCCACCACCGGCATCGGCTACCGCGGCTGGGTCGAGGCCGCCGACGGCTGGGGCGTCGGCGAGGACCTGCTCGCCGCGCTGGGCTCGGGCACCCTGCTCGCCCGCGGGCCCAAGGCGCGCGGCGCGATCCGGGCGTCCGGACTGGTGGACGCGTGGTCCCCGCCGTCGGAGTCCTCCGCCGAGGTGCTCGACCACCTGCTCGCCGGGGAGGCCGGGGACGTCGCGGGCAAGCGCATCGCGGTGCAGCTGCACGGCGAGCCGCTGCCCGACGTCGTCGAGGCGCTGGAGATCGCCGGCGCGGAGGTCGTGCAGATCCCGGTGTACCGCTGGCTCCCGCCCGCCGACCTCGGCCCGCTCGACCGGCTGCTGGACTGCACGCTCGCCGGCGGCGTCGACGCGCTCGCGTTCACCAGCGCCCCCGCCGCGGCCGGGCTGCTCGCGAGGGCCGACGAGCGGGGGGTGCGCGCCGCGCTGATCGACGCCCTGCGCGGGCCGGTGCTGGCGCTCGCGGTCGGGCCGGTCACGGCCGCGCCGCTGGAGGCCGTCGACATCCGGACGGTGCAGCCGCAGCGCTCCCGGCTCGGGGCGATGGTGCGCACGCTGGAGGGCGAGCTGCCCGCCAGGGCCCGGCGGCTCCCGGTGGCCGGGCACCGCCTGGAGCTGCGCGGGCACGCCGTGCTGGTGGACGGGGAGCTGCGGTCCGTCCCGCCCGCGGGGATGGCCCTGCTCCGCGCGCTCGCCCGCCGCCCCGGCCGGGTCGTCGCGCGGGTGGACCTGCTGCGCGCCCTGCCCGGCGGCGGCGACGACGAGCACGCCGTGGAGACCGCGATCGCCCGGCTGCGGACGGCGCTCGGGCGGCCGAAGCTGGTGCAGACGGTCGTCAAGCGCGGGTACCGGCTCGCCCTGGACCCCGCGGTCGGCCCGGTCCCGGTCGGCGGGCACTGCGTGCACGGGGAGCCCCGGTGAACCTGCTGCTCGTCGCCCACGGCACGCGCGACCCCGCCGGGGCCGCGGTCACCGAGGCCGTCGCCGCCCGGGTGCGCGCCACGCTCGGGGTGCGGGTGGAGCCCTGCTACGTCGACGTCCGGCACCCGACGCCGGGCGAGGCGCTGGAGCGGCTGCCCGGCCCGTGCGTCGCGGTCCCGATGTTCCTCGCCGCCGGCTACCACGTGCGCGTCGACGTGCCGGAGCAGATCCGCGGCACCGGCCGCACCGACGTCGTCACCGCCGGGGCGTTCGGGCCCGACCCGCTGCTCGTCGCCGCGGCCGCCGACCGGCTGCGCGCCGCCGGGCTCCGCGACGGCGACGCGGTCGTCCTCGCCGCGGCGGGCTCCGGCGACCCCGCCGCGCAGGCCGACGGCTCCGTCGCGGCACGCCGG
>JAPLAT010000055.1 GCA_026393175.1 Pseudonocardiales bacterium | reverse complement strand
ACGGCGACCGGGAACGCGAGGACGGCGAACGCGACGGCGCGCCGCCGGTCGGGCTGGTGCTCCCTCTGCCGCATCGGTGCAGTGTCGGCGCCGGAGGTGATCCCACGATGGGGACGCGGTGAGAGAGTTCTCATCCACCGAGCCTGCGGAGGCGCTCGACCTCCTCGACCAGCGCGATCTCCCGGTCGAGCAGCTCGGCCCGCTGCGCGGCGAGCGACTCCTCGAGCGCGGCGAGGGCCCGGCGCCGCGCGGCGATCCGGCTCCACGCGGAGCGCTGCGCACGGCCCTCCACGGCACCGACGACGGCCGCCAGCCCGAGCAGGACCACCAGCCCGGCGGCGACGACGATCAGCAGCGGTGACATGCCACGGGTACGTCGGCCCCCCGGCCCGATGTGACGACCCGCCGACCACGCCCAAGTAAGGGTAGCCTGACTCGCATGTACGGACGCGTCGAGCACGTCGAGCAGCTCACCCCCCAGCTGGTGCGGGTCGTCCTCGGCGGGGAGGGCCTGGCCGGCTTCTCCGCGGGCCGGTTCACCGACCACTACGTCAAGCTCCAGTTCCCGCCGCCCGGCGCCCCGTACTCGGTGCCCTTCGACGCCGCGGCCGTGCGTGAGCTGCCCCGCGACCAGCAGCCGGTGCAGCGCACCTACACCGTGCGCGACTGGGACGCCGCGGCCGGGCGGCTGACGCTGGACTTCGTCGTCCACGGTGACACCGGCGTCGCCGGGCCGTGGGCGCGCGCGGCCCGGCCGGGTGACCTGCTGGCCCTGCGCGGGCCCGGCGGCGCGTTCGCCCCCGACCCGGAGGCCGACTGGCACCTCATGGTCGGCGACGAGAGCGCCCTGCCCGCGATCGCCGTGTCGCTCGCGCGGGTGCCGGCCGGGGTGCCGGTGCACGTCGTCGCCGAGGTCGACGGCCCGGAGGGCGAGATCGCGCTGGAGAGCCCCGGCGCGCTGCACCTCACCTGGGTGCACCGCGGCGACGACCCCGACGCCCTGCTCCGCGCGGTCGAGAAGCTGGAGTTCCCGGCCGGGCGGGTGTGCGCGTTCGTGCACGGCGAGGCCGTCGCGACCCGCGCGCTGCGCCGGCACCTGCTCGGCGAGCGCGGCGTGCCGCGGCCGGACCTGTCGGTGTCGGGCTACTGGCGGCGCACCTTCACCGAGGACGGCTGGCAGTCGTCCAAGCACGAGTGGAACGCCGCGGTCGAGCAGGACGTCTGACCGGCGCTCACCCCGCGCCCACCCGGCGCAGGGCGCCGTCCAGCAGCTCGGCGAGCAGTTCGGGGGCCGTCACCGCCGCCTCGTCCACCACGACGCCGACGCACGCCGTGCCGTCGTGCTGCACCAGCGTGAGCGTCGCGGCGCCGTCGGCCAGCGGGCCGAGCGGGTGCAGCCGCGTGATCCGCGACCCGGCGAGGTACACCGGGTGCCCGATCCCGGGCAGCGTCGCCACCTGCACGTCGGCCGCGCGGCCCGGCGCCGGGCGCGCGTCCAGCACCAGCTCGCGGACGTCGCGCGGCCCGAGGTCGGGGTCGTCGAGGTCCACGTCGACGACGACGCCGGCCAGCCGCCCGCCGCCGCCGTCCTCCGCACCGAGCCCGACGGGCAGGCCGACGCCGACGCGCCCCGGCTCGGCCCCCAGCTCCCGGTGGTACTCGCGCAGCGCGGCGAGCACGGCGGCGAGGAACCCGTCCGCCGGTGACCCGCCCGCCGCGGCCGCGCCCGCGGCCAGCTCCTTCCACGGCAGCTCCAGCGTCGCGACGCGCCGGGCCCCGCCGCGCCCGGTCAGCAGCGGCGCCCGCTTCGGTCCGGGCACCGTGTCCCCCAGCGCCGGGCCCAGCAGGCGCCCCACCGTGCGGACGGCCCCGGCCAGCGCGGCGGTCCCGGCCTCCAGCGGGTGCGCGGCCGCCGCCCCCGCGCGCCGGCCCAGCTCGTCGACCAGCAGGCCGACCGGGCTCGGCTCCGGGCCGGCGTGCGGCAGCGGCGGCTCCGGGCGGGCCGGGTCGTGCTCGGCCGTGCGCGAGTGCAGCATCCCCAGCAGCCGGACGGCGCCGACGCCGTCGGTGATGCTCTGGTGGATCTTCACCGCGTAGCCGGCGCCGCCACCCTCCAGGCCCTCCACGAGCAGCGCCGCCCACAGCGGGCGGGCGCGGTCCAGCGGCTCGGCGGCGAACGCGGCCACCGTCGCCCGCAGCTGGGCGGGGGTGCCCGGGGCGGGCAGGCGCACGCGGGTGACGTGCCGGTCGAGGTCGAGGGTGTCGACCGGGGTCCACACCGGGGGGCCGACGCCCAGCGCGGGCTCGGCCACGGTCTGGCGCATGCGCGGCACCATCCGCGACGCCCACTCGTGCGCGGCGACGATCCGGTCCGGGTCGACGGGCGGGTCGAGCAGTTCCAGGACCGTGAGCGTGGCCCGCGGGCCGCCGGTCTCCGCCCGCCACAGCGCGGCGGCGTCGGCGTCCATCTCGGGGGCGCTGCCGCCCCAGTCCAGCGGCCGGTCGACCACGGCGGGCACCGCGGCCGGCCCGGACACGGTAGGGGCCGTGGGCTCGTCCTGCTCCAGGGCCGCCAGGTACTGCGCGCGGACGGCGGCGACGTGCTCGTCCAGGTCCTCGACGCGCCAGCCCTCGGTCGGGACGGGCGGCAGCACCTCGACCTCGACGACACCCTCCCGGATCGTCGACGCGCCGCGCCACATCAGCTCGCCCGCGTTGCGGATGACGATCGGCACGATCGGCACCCCGGCCTGCATCGCGACGTGGAACGCGCCCTTCTTGAACGGCCCCAGCGCGGGGGTGACGCTGCGGGTGCCCTCCGGCGCGATCGCCAGCGAGACGCCCTCGCGCAGCCGCTGCACGGCGGGCTCCAGCGCCCGGCGCGCCGACGCGGTGTCCCCGCGGTCGACGAACGCGACGTCGGCGAGGCGGAACATCGTGCCGAAGCCCGGGATGGCCGCGGCCTCCTTCTTCGCCACCGCCGTCACGCCGCCGCGCAGCAGCTTGGCCAGGACGATCACGTCGAGCTGGCTCTGGTGGTTGAACAGGTACACCGCGGGGCGCGGCGTGACGAGGTGCTCGGCGCCGCGCACGTCCAGGCGCACCCCGGCCATGGCCGCGCCGAGGTCGCCGGCCAGCCCGATGCCGAGGTCGAGGGCGTCGCGCCGGGAACCCTGGCCGAGGATCCCGTTGGCGGTGCCGAGCGCGAGCCCGGCGCCGAACCCGCCGAGCGTCCCGGCGACGGCGCCCAGCGCGCGGGCGATCTCCCGGGGCCCGCCGGAGCCGCGCGGCCGGAACCGGACGACGGGCCAGCCCCGCTCGGCGGCCTCCGCGGCCAGCCCCTCGCCGGGGTTGAGCGCGCGGGCCCGGCCGACCGCGCGCAGGAACGGCACGTCCTCGTCGCCGTTGGAGTAGGCGTAGCTGCGCTCCAGGTCGACGCCGTGCTCGGGCGCGAACGCGCGCACCGCGGCGGCCTTGCCCGAGCGCCACAGCGGCGGCCCGCCGGGACGCCCGGTGGCCAGCCCGTCGGCGAACCCGACCGGCGTGACGAGCACGTGCGCGACGCCCATCGCGCGCGCCGCGGGCTCCACCTGGAACCGGGTGGCCGAGGACGCGAACACGACGGTGTGCCCGGCCCGGCGGTGCGCGGCGACCAGCCGCCACGCCTCCGGGTAGAGCGACCCGGCCACGGCCTGGCGCCACAGCCGCTCGCCGAGCTCGGTGAGCTCGTCCTCGCCGCGCCCGGCCCACGAGCGCATGCCGAGCACGAAGAACCGCTCGAAGTCCTCCTCGCTGGTGACCCCGCGCAGGCCGATGAGCAGCATCCGGCCCAGGTCGGTGGGCGTGACGTGGCCCGACCGCACGTGGTGGCGGGCGAACACGCCGAGGGAGTAGCCGTCGATCAGCGTGCCGTCGAAGTCGAAGAACGCGCCGATCTCCGGGCCCTGCGGTCCCGCGGCGACGTCGTCGAGCAGGTCGCGGTCGGTCCAGATCCGCTCAGGGTGCGACACCGACGACCTCCCGTCGGGACGCGGCGTCGATGTCGTCGATCGCGATGACGCGGCCGACGAGGTCGCGCAGCCGCTCGGCGAACGCCGACCGCCGCTGCGCCAGCTCCTCCCGGCCCGGGTCGACCAGGTCCAGGTGCGCGGCCAGGCGCAGCGCCCCGGCGAACAGCTCCCGGGACAGCGACTCGGGCCCGTGCAGCCGGCCCTGCAGCAGCATCTGCTGCCCGACGCCGGCGCACTCGTCGAGGAACTCCTTCTCCACGACGGGCGTGCGCGGGGACCGGGCGGCGAGCCGCTCGGCCACGACGAGCTGGGCGTCGACGAAGCTGCGCAGCACGCGGTGCGCGACGAGGAACGGCGCCCGGTCGAGCACCTCGGGCCCGTCGGCGGTCTCCCACCCCGGGTCGAGCCGCTCCAGCTCGGTGCACAGCCGCTCGCGGTAGGTGTCGCGGTCGGGGAAGAAGAACTCGAACTTGAGCAGGTCGCGCAGCTCCATCGCCTCGTCCATCCGCCGTTGCGGCGGGCTGAGCAGCACCACCTCCGCCAGCGCGCGGTCGAGCACGTGGTGGATGGCGCTGTTGCGGTAGAACGCGGCGACGAGGTGCTGGCCGCGCTCGATGGCGTACACCGGCTCCTCGCCGCCGGAGTAGATCGTGACGACGTCCGACGCCGCCAGCGCGGCGAGCACGCCGCGGACGCCGCCGTCGGTGTCGAGGCTGTCCCCGGAGTGCGGCAGGTCCCGGTCGAGCACGTAGTCCCGCACCGGTTCGAGGACCCGGCGCACCTGGCCGAGCGTCAGCGCCCGGTCCCGGACGCCGAGCAGCGCGAGGGTGACCAGCGCCGTCGCCATCACCGGGGTGACCCGGTTGATCCCGACGGCCACCTCGAAGGCCGCCTTCTGCAGCGCCAGCCGCCGGTCGGGGCCGCTCTCCAGCGCCGCCCGCAGCGAGATCGGCTCCGCGAAGCGCACCTGGGCCGTGCCGATCTGGGAGAGCTGCGCCTTCGCGTACCGGGCGAGCCAGGCCAGGCCCTCGCCCTTCTTCACCGCCCCGGCCTGCTCCGCGGCCATCGCGGCGACCTCGCGGAGCTGGTCGTAGGTGATCGACACCGGCACGAGCAGCACGTCGGCCGTGCGGCCGCGCTCGATCGCCTCGGCGACGTTGGCGAGCAACCCGTAGCGGGGCGGGCGCAGCTTGCCGGTGCGGGACCGGCCGCCCTCCATGTACCACTCCAGGTTGAACCGCTTGGAGAGCAGGAAGCCGAAGTACTCGCGCACGGCGAACTTGTAGATCTCGTCGTCGCCGAAGCTGCGCCGGATGAACACCACCCCGGCGCGCTTGGCGACCGGCCCGACCGGCCAGAACCGCAGGTTCTCCCCGCCGAGGACGTGGTTGCGGGGGAAGTCGTGCTCGGCGAGGACGTCGGCGAGCAGGAGCGGGTCGGCGTAGGAGCGGTGGCTGGGCAGGAACACCAGCGGGTGGCTGCGGCCCAGCTCGCGCAGCCGCTCCAGCCCGGCCGAGTCGACCTGCACGTCCCAGGCGCGGGCGTGCAGCGGGCGCAGGACGCCCGCGAGCAGGTCGACGGCCAGCGGGCTCATCGCGGCGACGAGGCCGTGCAGGTCGGCGGTCACCCGCTCCGTCACCTCGGCCTCGGGCAGCTCCAGCCGGGCGGCGAGCGCGGCGACGTCCTGCCGGAACGCCGGCTCGCCCTGGATCATCTCGACGATCTGCGTGGGCACCTTGTAGCGGTCGCCGACGAGCGCCCGCTCCGCCCGCTCGAGCGCGAGCAGCGCCTGCCGGGCCACGAACGGCCCGAGGGCCTCGCCGCCGCCGTGCCGCTCGCGCAGCTCCGCGACGGTGGCCGGCTGGGCGGCCACGACCGCGGCCCGGTCCGGCTCGCGCCGCACGATCCGCGCCTGGTCGCGCGGGGAGGGCCGGCGCGGGTTGCGCCCGGCGACGACGTCGGCCCAGCGGACCCGGCGCACGCCGTTGCGCTCGCGGGGCAGCCACACCACCCGCGCGGCGGCGACGACCGCGGCCCCGTCCGCCCCGGCCAGCGGCTGGTCCAGCGCCGGGCCGTCCAGCGGCAGCACGCGGGCCGCGGCGAGGTCCGACCGCTCCGCCCACTCCGCGATGAGGTTCCGCTCGACCTCGCTCGTCGCCTCGACCAGCAGGATCACCGGTTCCGCCCGCCCCGCGGGCCCGGCCGACCCGCCGATGTCCGTCGCGATCGCCATCCACGCCCCCTTCCGCCGCCGCCCATCCTGCCCCCTGGAGGTGACAGCGGTCACCTGCACCGGCCGACACGGGCCTCCCGCCGCACCGGACGGCACGTCCGTCCACCGGGACGGGCCGGAAGTGCCGTCCGTCGCGGCCGGGGGCGGCCCGCCCCGCCCGCGCATGGCAGGGTCGCGCCGTGGAGGTCACCAAGGGATCCAAGACCGCGCTCGTCGGCTCGCGCTACGTGGTGAGCCTGGAGACCACCCCGGCGGCCGCGGGCCTGGTCGACCTGGCGGCCGTGCTGCTGGGCCCCGACGGGCGGGTGCGCAGCGACGACGACCTGGTGTTCTTCAACAACCCGCGCGGCCAGGGCGTGGAGCTGGTGTCCCCGACGAGCGTCGCGGTGGACCTGGCCGCGGTCCCGGCGGACGTGGACCGCGTCGTCGTCACCGGCAGCACGGAGGCCCAGGGCGCGCGGTTCGGCGACGTCGGCGGCGTGACGGCCACCGTCGCCTGCCCGGAGCAGACGCTCGCGTTCACCCCCGACGGGCTGACCGAGGAGACCGTGCTGCAGGTCGTGGCGCTCTACCGCCGCGGCGGGGCCTGGCGGCTCGACGCCATCGGGCAGGGCTACCGGGACGGGCTGGCCGCCTTCGCCGTGGAGCACGGCATCGACGTGGACGGACCGCCCGCCCCGCCCGCGGAGCCGGCGACGGTCGCGGCGGCGCCGGCGCCGGTGGTGGACACCCGCACGGTCTCGATCTCGCTGACGAAGGACTCCCCCGACAAGACGGCGCGCATCGACCTGCGCAAGAGCCGCGGCGAGGCCGGCTGGGTGCTCACGGTGGGCCTGGAGTGGGACGGGCGCGGCGCCGTGTACGACCGCGACGGGCGCTGCACCCGCTACGGCGAGGGCGACCTCGACGTCTACTTCTTCTGCCGCAACGAGGAGACCGACGAGTACGTGGTCATCAGCGGGGAGCGCGGGCACCAGGGGGACCTGGAGCGGTGGCCGCACGTGCACCACTCCGGCGACAGCCGGGGGCCGGGCCGGGGCGGGAAGCCGGCCGTGGAGGAGGTCGAGGTGCGCCCGACCGAGAACGGCGACCTGCTGCTCAACGTCTACCAGAGCGTCGACAACGGGGGCGGCGCGATCGACGCGTTCGGCCGTCCCCGGGTCGTGATCCGCTACGGCCGGGCGGGCCGCGACGGCCGGCCGGGCCCGGACGCCGACGAGATCGTCGTGCAGGTCGGCAACGGGAAGAACGCGTTCTGGGCCACGGTCGCGCACATCGACGTGCAGGACGGCGTCCTCACCGTGGACGGCGAGACGCGCTACAGCCGCATGTTCAGCGAGCGGATGCCCGGCCTGGACACCCGCGGCCGGTGGGTGGCCCGGCCCAAGGGCGGGCCGACCGGGCGCAGCAAGAAGCGCAACGGGACCGGGCTGGACCGCTACCAGGGCACCTGCCAGCCCGGCTGACGCCGCGCGTCCGGCGGTCACCCGGTCGGGCGGGGGCCGCGTAGGGTCGGGCGCCGTGGTCGCCCCCCTCACCGTCGCGCACGTCGTCCCCACGCTCCGCCCCGGCGGGCCGGAGATCGGGTTGGTCGACCTCGCCGAGGTCGCGTCCGGGGCCGGGATCCGGATGCTCGTCGTCGCCCTCGCCACCACCTCGGACACGACGCACGTCGGCGCGCTGCGCCGGCTGGGGGTGCCGGTGGTGGAGCTGGGGCTGGCGCCGTGGGACCCGCGGGGCGCGGTGCGGGTCGCACGGGCGCTGCGGGAGCGGCAGGCGCAGGTCGTGCACACCCACCTGGCGGCGGCCGACGTCGTCGGCGCGGCGGCGGCGGTCCGGGCGCGGCTGCCCGTGGTCTCGACGCTGCACCGGATCGAGAACGAGCCCGCCGACCGGGTCGACCGGCTGCGCCGCACCGCCCGGATCGTCGCGCGGCAGCGGTTCACGGCGCGGACGATCGCGATCTCGCAGGTGCAGCGGGAGTGGTACCGCGGCCTCGGGGTCCCGGCCCGCGACGTCGTGCTCGTCCCCAACGGGGTGGCCGACCCGGGCCCGGTCGACGCCGGGGAGCGGGAGCGGCTGCGCGCCGCGCTGGGGGTCGGCGAGGGCGACGCGCTGGCCGTCGCGGCCGCGCCGATGCGCCGCGACGGCGGGCACGAGCTCCTGCTGCACGCCGTGGAGCTGGTGCCCGACGGCACGCCGTTGGTCGTCGCGCTGGCCGGGGACGGGCCGCTGCGTCCGTACCTGGAGTCGCGGGTCGCGGCGACCGAGGCGCTGCGCGGGCGGGTCGTGTTCGTGCCCCGCCACCACGACCTCGTCGCGCTGCTCGCCGCCGCCGACCTGGCCCTGCACACCTCGGCGAGCGGCGCCCAGCCCACCGCGCTGCTGCGGGCCACCGCGGCCGGGCTGCCGATCGTCGCGACCCGGGTGGGCGGCGTGCCGGAGATCGTGTCGTCCACCTCCGGCGCGCTGGTGCCGCTCGCGCCCGGCCCGATCGCCGACGCGATCACCGCGCTGGCGACCTCGCCGGAGCGGCGGGCCCGGCTCGGGGAGGCGGCGCGGCGCCGGTTCCTCGCCGACTTCGAGGCGGTGGGCTGGGCCGGACGGTTGCGCGCGGTCTACGACGGGGTGGTCGCGTGAACCGCCCGATGGAGGAGGGGATCGTCCGGGACTTCCGGCAGAACCTCTCCTACGGCGCCTACCTGCACCTCGACGAGGTGCTCTCGGCGCAGCACCCGGTGAGCCGGCCCGAGCACCACGACGAGCTGCTGTTCATCGTGCAGCACCAGACCTCGGAGCTGTGGCTCAAGCTCGTGCTGCACGAGCTGCGGGAGGTGGCGCGCCGCCTCGCCGCCGACGAGCTGCGCCCGGCGCTCAAGGGGCTGGCCCGGGTCAAGCACATCCAGCGCCAGCTCACCGACCAGTGGTCCGTGCTCGCCACGCTGACCCCGTCGGAGTACGCGGAGTTCCGTCGCTTCCTCGGCACGTCCTCGGGCTTCCAGTCCTACCAGTACCGCGCCGTGGAGTTCACGCTCGGCAACAAGGACGCCGCCGTCCTCGCGCTGTTCGACGAGCAGCCCGACGCCCGCGCCCTGCTCGTCGACGCGCTGGAGCGCCCCAGCCTCTACGACGAGTTCCTGCGCCACCTGCACCGCCACGGCCACGACGTCCCCGCCGCGCTGCTGGAGCGGGACGTGACCGCCGCGCACGTCTTCACCCCGGAGCTCGTCCCGGTCTTCCGCCGGATCTACGAGGACGCCCACCGCTTCTGGGAGGCCTACGAGGCGTGCGAGGAGCTCGTCGACCTGGAGGAGAACATGCAGCTGTGGCGGTTCCGGCACCTCAAGACCGTGGAGCGGACGATCGGCACCCGGCGGGGCACGGGCGGGTCGAGCGGGGTCGGGTTCCTCCGCGCGGCGCTGGACCTGACGTTCTTCCCGGAGCTGTACGCGGTGCGGTCGGAGATCGGGCGCCCGGAGACCGGCCGGTGAGGGAGCGCGCCGCCGCCCTCGACGCCGCCGACCCGCTCGCCCCCCTCCGCGACCGGTTCCTGCCCGCCCCGGGCGTGCTCGCCTACCTCGACGGCAACTCGCTGGGCCGCCCGCCCGCCGTCACCGCCGAGCGGCTCGACGCGTTCGTCCGCGAGGAGTGGGCGGGCCGGCTGATCCGCGGTTGGACCGAGCCGGCGGCCGAGGGCGGCTGGATGCGCTGGCCCGAGCGGGTCGGCGACCGCATCGCCGCCGCCGCGCTCGGCGCGGGCCCGGGCAGCACCGTGC
>JAPLAT010000575.1 GCA_026393175.1 Pseudonocardiales bacterium | reverse complement strand
CGTCACCGCCGCCCTGCGGACGAGGTGGCGGTGGGTCGCCGCCGCGGCGGCCGTCGTCGTCGCCGTGCCGCTGGCGCTGGCCGCCCTCGGCGGCCCGGACGACGGCCCCGCGACCTCCGGGAACGAGGACGCGGTGGCGATCGGCCGGTCGGTGGAGAGCGGCGGGGCGGCGGCACCCGGCCTCGCGGTGCCGGACGGAGCCGCACCCGACGCCGCCCCCGACGCCGCGGCCGCGCCCGCCACCGAGGTGGTCTTCGAGCTGACCGGGTCGGGCACGGTCGACGTCGTCACCTACAGCCGGGGGTCGGCGGTCGCGCAGGTGTCCGAGGTGGAGCTGCCCTGGGAGCAGACCCTGCCGGGCGCCGAGGGCCCCGCCGAGTACTCGCTCTCGGCCGCAGGCACGTCCGGCGAGATCGCCTGCCGCATCATCGTCGACGGGGTCGTCCTCGCCGAGCAGGCGCTCGGGGAGTACGCGGCGATCTCCTGCAGCGGTCGCCTCTGACGGGGGCGGCGGCGGGTACCGGCCGCCGTCCCGGCGATCGGTGAAACCCGGCGGGGTGCCGGGGCGTCCTCCTGGGCAGAGACCCGACCGAGGAGCCCCGATGACCAACGTGTACTTCACCGACGACGGCAGCGTGGTCGCGCTCAGCGACGACGACGGCGACGGCTACCAGGAGACCACCCGCGTCGACCACGACGGCGACGGCGAGGTCGACGTCGTCCTCGTCGACAGCGACGGCGACACCCACGACGACGTCGCCCTCTTCGACAACAGCAGCGGCGACCGCACGTTCGACCCCGACGTCCACGCCTTCGACACCGACGGCGACGGCCGGGCGGACATCGTCTACGACGACCTGGACTACGACGGCGACATCGACCGCGTCACGGGCGGGGGCGGCGCGCGGCTGGCCGACGCCAACCCCTACGGTCCGGACCTTCAGGACATCGTGGACAGCGTGTACGACCGCCTGTGAGTCGGGCCCGGCGCCGATCCCCGCTCCGCGCTGCGGACGGCGCCGGACCCGGGTACATACGTCCGATGCCTGACGCCACGGGTACCGAGGAAGCGCCGACCCACGAGACGAAGCTCAACCGCACCGTCGGCACGCTGTTGCTGTTCTTCTTCATCGTCGGCGACACGCTCGGCGCGGGCATCTACACCCTCGTCGGGACGATGGCCGAGGACGTCGGCGGCATGCTCTGGCTGCCGCTGGTGCTCGCGCTCGTGCCCGCGCTGCTCACGGCGGGCACCTACGCGGAGATGATCAGCAAGTACCCGCACGCCGGCGGGGCGTCGCGGTACGTGGAGCGCGCGTTCAACATCCCGTTCCTGACGTTCGTCGTCGGGTTCTTCATGCTCGCCTCCGGCATCACCACCGCGGCGCTGCTGGCCAACGCGTTCGCCGGGGACTACCTGTCCACGCTCGTCGCGGTGCCGCCCGCACCGGTCTCGGTGGTGTTCCTGCTCCTGCTCATCGCGGTCAACCTGCGCGGGGTGCGCGAGTCGCTGTCGGCGAACGTCGTGATGACGGTGATCGAGGTGTCCGGCCTCGTCCTGGTGATCGTCGTGGCGGCCATCGTGTTCGGCAACGGCCAGGGCGACCCCGGCCGGATCCTCACGCCCTCGCCCGACCAGCCGATCCTCACCGGCGCGTTCGCCGCGTCGGTGGTCGCGTTCTTCTCCTTCCTCGGCTTCGAGGCCGCCGCCAACATGGCCGAGGAGGTGAAGAACCCGACGCGGTCCTACCCGCGGGCGCTGTTCGGCGCGATCGCCACCGCGGGCGTGGTCTACCTGCTCATCGCGCTCGGCGCGGCGATCGTGGTGGACCCGGCCACGATGGCCGACTCCAGCGGCCCCCTCCTGGAGGTGATCACCGCCTCCGGCCTGCCGATTCCGGAGTGGCTGTTCTCCGTGATCGCCCTGGTCGCGATCGCCAACGGCGCCCTGCTGTTCATGGTGATGGCCAGCCGGGCCACCTACGGCCTCGCCGAGTGCGGGCTGCTGCCCTCGGTGTTCGGCCGGGTGGCGTCCACCCGGCGCACCCCGTGGGTGGCCATCGTGTTCGTGGGGCTGGCCACGATCGGTATGAGCTTCGTCGGCAACATCGGCCAGCTCGCCGACACGACGGTGCTGCTGCTGGTGTTCGTGTTCATCGCGACCAACGTGTCGGCCCTCGTGCTGAAGCGCGACCGGGTCGAGCACGAGCACTTCTCCGTGCCGGCCGTCGTGCCCGCGCTGGCGATCCTCGCGAGCATCGCGCTGCTCACCCAGCAGTCGGCCGACGCCTGGCTGATCAGCGCCGGCTATCTCGTCGTCGGGTCGGTGCTGTTCCTGGTCGCCCGGTTCGGCCGCCACCGCCTGGACCGCGACCCGCCGGAGGTGTCGGCGACGCGCTGACACCCGGCCGGGCGCCGCCGTCCCGGGGTTGCGCCGTCCGGCCCAGCCGGGAGCCTCACGGAACGGGTACCCCGGCGGCATGTCCCTCTCCCTCACCCGGTCCGACGACCGGCACGTGCCCACCGCGCTGCGGGTCGCCGCGGCGATCGGGTGGCGGCTGCTGGTCG
>JAPLAT010000537.1 GCA_026393175.1 Pseudonocardiales bacterium | reverse complement strand
CCACCGTGCCCGTTCCCTACGGACGCCGCCACGCCGAGCGGTGGATCACCGAGCAGGCGCCCGGGATGTGGCGCGACGGCACCGGTTTCAGCTGGGCGGTCGAGGCGCTCGACGGCGGGCGGCCGCGGTTCGCGGGCAACCTCGACATCCGCCGCGGCGCGGTGCCCGACATCGGCTACGCGACGGCGCCGTGGGCCCGCGGGCGCGGGCTGACCGCCCGGGCGGTGCGGCTGGCGACCGCATGGGCGTTCGACCGGGGCCTCCCGGTGGTGCACTGGTCCGCCCACGCCGGGCACCTCGCGTCCTGGCGCGTCGCGCACGCGTGCGGCTTCACCTTCCACGGCGAGCGGCCGCTGTCGGTCCCCCACCGCGACGGCCTGCGGGACGGCTGGTTCGCCTCCCTGCGCCCCGGCGAGCCGACCCGCCCGCGCACGACGTGGTGGCCGGTGCCCGTGCTGGTCGGGCGGCGGGTGCGGCTGCGCGCCCACGTCGACGCGGACGTGCCGCGCATCGTCGAGGCCTGCACCGACCCGGTGACGCGGCATTGGCTCACCGCCCTTCCCGACCCCTACACGGACGCGACGGCGCGCGGGTTCGTCACGGCGTGCCGCCTCGCGGAGAGCCTCGGGCAGAAGGTGACGTGGGCGGTGGCCGACCGGGCCGACGACCGGCTGCTCGCCAACGTGGGCCTGTTCGACCTGGACTCCGCCCTCAACCCGACGGGGGGCGAGATCGGCTACTGGGCACACCCCGACGCCCGGGGCCGCGGGGTGGTGAGCGAGGCCGTGGACCTGGTGGTCGCCCACGCGTTCCGGCCGCGGGAGGACGGCGGGCTCGGCCGGCACCGGCTGCAGATCGGTGCGGCCTGGACGAACGCGGCGAGCCGCGCCGTCGCCGAGCGGGCCGGGTTCACCCTCGCCGGGCGCTTCCGGCAGGACGGCGTGGAGGGCGGCGCCGACGGGTCGGGCAGCAGGCTCGGGGACGGCGCCTGGTACGAGCGGCTGGTGACCGACCCGGCGCCGGCCCGGCACGCGTGACTAGTGGTCGGCGGGCCGGATGTGGTACTCGAACACCAGACCGGCGACGGCCATCAGCAGGATGATGCCGGAGATGACGAGCGCCCAGACGTAGAAGAACGCCAGGGAGATGCCGACGAGGGCGGCGCTGCCGGCGACGACGATCGGCCAGTAGCTGCCGGGCGAGAAGAACCCGACGTCGCCCGCGCCGTCGGAGACCTCGGCCTCCGGGTTGTCCTCGGGACGCTCCTCCAGCCGCCGCGAGACGAACCGGAAGTAGGTGCCGACGATGAGCGTCAGGCCACCGGTGAGGAACAGCGCCGCCACACCGACGGGCTCCTGCGCCAGCACCGCGTACGCGATCGCCATGACGAAGATCGCCACCGTGACGATCTCGAAGAGGCGCGACTCGACCTTCATCTGATGCCTCAGTTCCCCGCGGCCACGGCGCCGGACGGCTCACGCGCGGCGCGGTCGGTGTCGAACGGGAAGGTGGTGGTGGCCGTCGGCGAGCACAGCTCCCCGCAGTCCATCGCGGCGAGCGCCTCGCCCGCGGTGTACCCGGCACCGGTGTCGGGGTTGGTCTGCGTGCGCAGGTCCAGCCACTGGTCGAACAGGTCGCCCGGCAGGGCGCGGACCTCGAAGTTCATCTGGGAGTGGTAGGTGCCGCACAGCTCCGCGCACCGTCCGACGAAGCTGCCCTCGCGGTCGATGCTGGAGATCTGCCAGACGTTGTCCTGGTTGTTCAGCTCCGGGTACGGGAACACGTCGCGCTTGAACAGGAACTCCGGGACGAAGAACGAGTGGATGACGTCCGTGGACTCCTGCGTGAACTCGATGCGCTGCTGCGTGGGGAGCACGAGGAGCGGGATCGTGTCGCTGTCGCCGATCGTGGTGACCGCGCTGCCGTCCGGGCCCTGGGTGTCGGGGTAGGTGAACTGCCAGTTCCACTGGAAGCCGCGGACGTCGACGGCGAGGTCGGGGTCCGGCTCGTCGGTGTCGACGTAGTTCTGCACCACGACGGTGAACCCGAACAGCACGGCGACGATGACGGTGGGGATCACCGTGAAGACGATCTCGACCGGCAGGTTGTACTGGGTCTGGCGCGGCGGGGTGTCGTCGCCCTTGCGCTTGCGGTGGAACGCCACCGCCCAGAACATCGCGCCCCAGGTCACGGCACCGACGACGAGCGCGGCGATCGCGGACCAGGTCCACAGCTCGCGCATCGCCTCGGCCTGCGGCGTGATGCCGCTCGGCCAGCCGAAGCGCAGGACGTCCTGCACGGTGCATCCGGTGGTCAGCGGGACGACCAGGGCGGCGAGGAGCGCGAGCTTGACCGCCCTCGCCCCCGTGCGCTGCGTACCGTGCTGTGCTCGGCCCACTGCTCGCCGCCTCCCTGCTTCCCGTCTCGCACCGACCTGCCGGCGACGGCGGGGTACCCGCCTTCGACCGCGCGTAGAGCCTAGCCGAGCCGGACCCGCCCCGCGCTCCCCGGGGGCCGTGCCGGAAACGCGGTCGACCCCGGCGGCCCGGCGTGGGTGGATCGGCGCCATGGAGATCGTCCCGATCGGGCCCGACGACACGACGGCGCTGCTGGCGTGGCACGCGCTGCTCGCCGACGTGGCCGCGGCCGACACCCCCGACGAGCCACCGCCGACGCGGCGCGAGATCCTCGCCGCGCTCGCCGTGCCGTGGCCGGGCGAGCCCGCCCTGGCCTGGCTCGCGCGCGAGGCGGGACGGGTGCGCGGCGCCGCCGTGCTCGCGCTGCCCGACCGCGACAACCCGACCACCGCCGTCGTCGACATCACGGTGCACCCGGCGGACCGGCGACGCGGCACGGGCCGGGCGCTGCTGACCCACGCGGCGGCCGTGGCGCGTGCGGACGGCCGGGTGCGGCTGCGGGCGGAGTCCCTCGACCCGCTCGACGCCACCGGCCCGGGCACGGCGTTCGCCCTGGCCGTGGGCGCACGCCTGGCGCTGGGCGACGTCCGCCGCAGGCTGACCGTGCACGGGCCGCCCGCGCCCGTCCCGGTCGTCCCCGGCTACCGGTACGTGACCTGGTCCGACGGGACGCCGCCGGAGCGGGAGGAGGAGATGGCCCGGCTCACCGGCCGCATGTCGCTCGACAGCCCGCAGGGCGACCTGGAGTGGGAGCCCGAGGTCGTCGACCCCGCGCGGGTCCGCGAGCGCGACGCGCTCTGCCGCTCCCGCGGGTACCGCATGGTGGTGACGGTCGCCGAGGCCCCCGACGCCAGCCTGGCCGCCTTCACCGAGCTCGTGGTCGGGGAGGGGAGCCCGCACTGGGCGTGGCAGTGGAACACCCTGGTCGACCCCCCGCACCGCGGCCACGGGCTCGGCCTCGCCGTCAAGACCGCCAACCTCGCGGCGGTGCGCGTCCGCTTCCCGGGGCTGCGCACCGTGCAGACGGTCAACGCCGCGGACAACGCCCCCATGGTCGCGGTCAACGACACGATGGGGTTCCGGCCCGTCGACCGCCTCCAGGAGTGGCAGCTGGGGATCGTCTGACGGCTCGAACGGGACGGCCGGCGTCGCCGGGTCAGCCCGGCAGCACCGCGGCGATCTCCGTCGCGGCGTCGGGGCCGTAGGCGTCGCGCAGACGGTGCAGGCCCGCCTCGCGGTCCCACGCCCACTCCTGGCCGCCGTCGCTCTCCAGGACGAGCACCGCGACCAGCGAGCCGAGCTGGGCCGCCCGCTCCAGGGACAGCCCGCCCTCGGTGGCGGCGAGGAACCCGGCGCGGAACGCGTCGCCGACGCCGGTGGGGTCGACCTTCCCGGTCTCCGGCACGACACCGATCTTCAGCTCGCCGACCTCGCGGCCGGTGATGTGCACGCCGTGCTCGCCGAGGGTGGTGATCCGGATGTCGACGCGCTCGGCGACCTGGGCCTCGGTCCAGCCGGTCTTCTGCTGGAGCAGCTCCCACTCGTAGTCGTTCGTCATGAGGTAGCGCGCGCCCTCGACCAGCGAGCGGATGCCCTCGCCGTCCATGCGGGCGACCTGCTGCGAGACGTCCGCGGCGAACGGGGTCCCGGCCGCGCGGCATTCCGCGGTGAGCTGCACCATCGCGCCGGGGTCGCTCGCCCCGATGAGGACGAGGTCCGCGCGGTCGGCGAAGTCGGCGAGGTGGATCTCCCCGGAGCGGGCCATCGCGCCGGTGTAGAACGACCCGATCTGGCGCATGTCGTCGTCGGTGGTGCAGACGAAGCGCGCGGTGTGCACGTCGTCGAACACGCGCACGGTGGAGCAGTCGACACCGTGGTCGGTCAGCCAGGCGCGGTAGTCGTCGAAGTCACCGCCGACGGCCCCGACGAGCAGCGGGGACTGGCCGAGCACCCCGAGGGCGAAGGCGATGTTGCCCGCCGACCCGCCCCGGCGGATGGTCAGCTCGTCGACCAGGAAGCTCAGCGACATCCGGTCGAGCTGGTCGACGACCAGCTGATCGGCGAACCGACCCGGGAAGTGCATGAGGTGGTCGGTGGCGATGGATCCGGTCACGGCGATGGGCACGGAAGGTCACCCTACCGGCCCACCGCCCGGGCGGATCAGTTGAACGAGTCACCGCAGGCGCACGAGCCGCCCGCGTTCGGGTTGTCGATCGTGAAGCCCTGCTTCTCGATGGAGTCCACGAAGTCGATGACCGCGCCCTGCAGGTAGGGGGCGCTCATCCGGTCGACGCCGACCTTGAGGCCGTGGTACTCGCGGAACAGGTCACCGTCGAGGGAGCGGTCGTCGAAGAACAGCTGGTAGCGCAGGCCGGCGCAGCCGCCCGGCTGCACGGCGATGCGCAGGTGCATGTCGTCGCGGCCCTCCTGCTCGAGCAGGGTGCGCGCCTTCACGGCCGCCGCGTCGGTGAGCTCGACGCCGTGCGTCTCGGTCTCGGTCGTGACGGTGTCGGTCACGGTGTTCTCGACGGTCATGGCTCTCCCAACAACGAACTCTGCCGAACTCATTCCGCTGCGCCGTGAAAATTCCCGCGCAGTACGCCTCCAGTGTAGGGGTCGCGGGGCCCCTCGGGTCTCCCGTGACGCGGCTCACCGGCTCCAGCGCGTCGCGACGCGCCCGGCCAGCGCGGCCACCGACGCGGCGTCGGCCGGGCCGTCGAGGGCGTGCGCGGCGTCCACCCCGATCGCGGCCAGCTCGCGCCGCCCGGCGAGCACGCGGCCGGCCAGGACCACGCACGGCACGCCCTGCCGCGCCGCGGCGGCGGCCAGCGCGGTGAGCGGCGAGTCGCGCAGCACCTGCCAGTCCAGGACCGCCAGCCCGGTGACGAGCAGGTCGGCCCCGGGGAGCTCGGCGGGGTCGGGCACGAGGACGTCGCCGGGAGCCACCCGGTGCCAGCCGGCGACGATCGCCGCGGCCGCGGCGTCGGCGTCGAGCCCGTCCCCGAACGCCTCCGGCGCCACGACCACCCGCACACGCCGGAGGCTAGCGCCCGTACCCTGGTCGCGTGAGGTTCCTGCGGTCTGGCAGCAAGACATCGGCGGACGAACCGGACGCCGCCCCGGCGACCGGTCCGGAGACCGTCCGCGTCGGCGGCAAGGGCCGGCCCACCCCCAAGCGGCGCGACGCCGAGGGCAGGCGCCGCGGCCCCGCCCCGCCCCCGCCGCGCACGCAGCGCGAGGCGGCGAAGCTGGCCCGCGCCAACCGGCCCGCCAAGGAGGACCGCCGCGCCGCCGCCGCCGAGCGCCGCGAGGGCATGGCCCGGGGCGACGACCGGTTCCTCATGCCGCGCGACCGCGGCCCGGTGAAGGCCTACGTGCGCGACCTCGTCGACTCGCGGCCGCACCTCATGGGCCTGTTCATGCCGCTGGCCATCATCGTCGTGCTCTCGCTGCTGGTGCCGATCCGCGAGGTGCAGAGCTACCTGTCGCTGTTCAGCCTCATCGCGCTCACCTCGATGATCATCGAGGGCATCCTGCTCGGCGTCTCCGTCACGCGGAAGGCGCGCGCCAAGTTCCCGAACGAGAAGATCGGCGGGCTGGGCACCGGCTGGTACGCCTTCACCCGCGCCACCCAGCTGCGGCGGCTGCGGATCCCCAAGCCCCGGGTGCAGCGCGGGGCCACGGTCTAGCTGCCGCCGCGTCAGCTCTCGTGCAGGCTCATCGGGCCGTACACCTCGGTGTCGCCGTCGAGCAGGGTCACCGCGTCCACGCCGGCGTCGCGCAGCGCGGGCCACTCGTCGCCGAACCAGGTCTCGGCCTCCTGCTGGTCCTCGAACGTCACGTCGGGGCCGTCCACGGGATCGCCCGCCGCCGTCAGGTAGCGCCACCGGAAGCTCACGGCCGGGAGGCTAACCCGTGACGACCACGCTCGTCCTGGGCGGCACCCGGTCGGGCAAGTCCCGCCACGCCGAGGACCTGCTGCCCGACGACGCCCCGGTCCGCTACCTCGCCACGGCCCGGCGCCGGGAGGGCGACGCCGAGTGGGACGCCCGGCTCGACGCCCACCGGGCCCGCCGCTCCCCCGCCTGGACCACGCTCGAGACCTCCGCCGTCGCCCCGCTCGTCGCGGCCGGGGGCGGGCCGCTGCTCGTCGACGACCTCGCCACCTGGCTCACCGGCGTCCTCGACGACACCGGGGCGTGGGAGGCCGCGACCGTGCCGCCCGCCGTCGCCGCCGCGGTGGACGGGCTGGTCGCGGCCGTGCGCGACGCCCCGGACCGGGTCGTGCTCGTCTCCGCCGAGACCGGGCTGGGGGTCGTGCCACCGACCCGGGCGGGGCGGCTGTTCCGCGACGAGCTGGGGGCGCTCAACGCCGCCCTCGCCGCCGTGTGCGACGAGGTCGTGCTGCTGGTGGCGGGCCTGCCGCTGCGGCTG
>JAPLAT010000662.1 GCA_026393175.1 Pseudonocardiales bacterium | reverse complement strand
GCGACCGCATCTGGTACGACCCGGGCTGGACGCCCAGGATGCGGTCGTCGTCCTCGGCGGCGGACAGGAACGCCCCGACGCTGGCCACGACGTCCGCGGCCTGCAGGGTGCGCCCGATCGCGGCGGTGGAGTCGCCCTCGGCGACCTGCACGACGACGTCGCCCTCGCCGGGCCCGGTGTAGTCGGGGTCCGCAACGAAGAAGGTGCGGTAGAGGTACACCGACCCGCCCACGACGGACACCAGCAGCACGGCCACGGCGACGAGCAGGACACCCGTGCGGCGCCCGCGGCCGGTCCGGCGGGGGGCCTCGCGGGACGTCCGGCGGGGGCTCTCGGCCGGCTCGTCCGGTTCGGTCACGGGCCGCAACGGCGCGGTGACGCTGTCGTCGGCGTCGGCCGCGGGGGCCCTGCGCGGGATGCGGACGGGCCCCAGGCGCTCCGTCGGGCCGTCGATGTCCACGCTGCGGAGGGTAACGATCCGGGCGGCGAGCCACCGGTCGGGGGCGTCAGCGGTGGGTGTCGAGCCAGCCCTGCAGGATCCCGACGGCGGCCACCTGGTCGACCACCTCGCGCCTGCGGCGCCCCTTGCGCCCGCTCTCCCTGAGCTGGCGGGTGGCCACCACCGTGGTGAGCCGCTCGTCGGACAGCTCGACCGGGACGGCGAGCACCGGCTCCAGCTCCGCGACGAACGCGCGCGCGGCCTCGGCCGCGGCCCCCTCGCGGCCGGCGAGGGTGCGCGACAGCCCGACGACGACGCCGACGACGTCGTGCTCGTCGGCGAGCGCGGCCACCGCGGCCGCGCTGCGCCCGTCGCGCGGCACCGTCACCAGCGGGGTGGCCAGCAGCCCGTCCGGGTCGGAGAGCGCGACCCCGACCCGGACGGACCCGACGTCCACGCCGAGGCGCCTACCGCGCGGCGAGAGCGGCACGCAGGGCCTGCACGGCGGCCGGGATCCCGGACGGGTCGGTGCCGCCGCCCTGGGCGAGGTCGGGCTTGCCGCCGCCGCGGCCGCCGACGTGCGCGGCGAAGGCCGGGACCAGCTTGCCGGCGGCGAGGCCGGCGTCGCGGGCGGCCGCGGTGGTCGCGACGACGAACGCGACCTTCCCGCCGTCGGCGGAGAACAGCGCCACGACGCCGGGGCGGGAGCCCAGCCGGGTCCGGACGTCGGCGGCGAGGGCGCGCAGGTCGTTGCCGGCGACGCCGTCCGGGGCCGCGACCGCCACGAGCGCGGTGCCCTCCACGTCCTCGGCCCCCTCGGCGAGCGCGCCCGCCGAGGACAGCACGGCGTCGGCGCGCACCTTCTCCAGGTCGCGCTCGGCCGTGCGCAGCCGCTCCATCAGCCCGCCGATCCGTTCCGGCAGGTCCTCGGGCCGCGTCTTGAGCTGCTCGGCCAGGTTCGACACGAGCAGGTGCTCGCGGGAGAGGTAGCGGAAGGCGTCGAGCCCGACGAGGGCTTCGACGCGGCGCACGCCCGAGCCGATCGAGGCCTCGGAGAGCACCTTGATCATGCCGATCTCGCCGGTGCGGCCGACGTGGGTGCCCCCGCACAGCTCGCGGGAGTAGTCGCCCATGTCGACCACGCGCACCCGGTCGCCGTACTTCTCGCCGAACAGCATCATCGCGCCGAGCCGCCGCGCCTCGTCCATCGAGGTCTCGTAGGCCTGCACCTCGCGGTTCTCCTGCAGGACGGTGTTGACCTCGTCCTCGATCTCGGCCAGCGCCGCCGGGGCGACGGCGCCGGTGGGCGAGGTGAAGTCGAACCGCATCCGGCCCGGCGCGTTGAGCGACCCGGCCTGGGCGGCCGACGGGCCGAGCGCGCCGCGCACCCCGGCATGCACGAGGTGCGTGGCGGTGTGCGCGCGGGAGATCGAGCCGCGCCGGGCGCGGTCGACCTCGGCGACGACGGGCGAGTCGAGCGCGACCTCGCCCGCGGTGACGGTGCCGCGGTGCACCCGCAGGCCCGCGACCGGGGACTGCACGTCGTCGACGCGGACGGTGAACGACCCGCCGGTGAGCGTGCCCGTGTCGGCCTGCTGGCCGCCGGACTCGGCGTAGAACGGGGTGCGGTCCAGCACGACCTCGACCGCGTCGCCCTCGCGCGCCGCGGGCACCGCGACGCCGTCGACGAGCAGCCCGACGACCGTGGCCTCGGCGGCGAGGTCGGTGTAGCCGAGGAACTCCGTGCCGCCGTGGGTGTCGAGCACGGCGCGGTAGACCGAGCCGTCGCCGTGGCCGACCTTGTGCTTGGCCGCGTCGGCCTTGGCCCGGGTGCGCTGCTCGTCCATCAGGGCGCGGAACCGCTCCTGGTCGACCTCCAGGCCCGCCTCGGCGGCCATCTCCAGCGTGAGGTCGATGGGGAAGCCGTAGGTGTCGTGGAGCTGGAAGGCGCGGTCGCCGGGCAGGACGGCCCGGCCGGACTCCTTCGTCTCCGCCACGGCGGTGTCGAAGATCCGCGACCCGGCCGTGAGCGTCGCGAGGAACGCGTCCTCCTCGGCCCGCACGACGGCGGAGATCCGCTCGAAGTCGCTGGCGAGCTCGGGGTAGGTGGGCGCCATGGCGTCGCGGACGACCTCGGCGAACGCGCCGAGCACCGGCTCGTGGACGCCCAGCAGGCGGGCCGAGCGGACGATGCGGCGCAGCAGCCTGCGCAGCACGTAGCCGCGGCCCTCGTTGGACGGGGTGACACCGTCACCGATGATCATCACGCCGGAGCGGGCGTGGTCGGCGATCACCCGGAAGCGCACGTCGTCCTGGGCCGCGCCCGGCCCGGACGCGCCGTAGCGGCGCCCGGAGAGCTCCTCGGCGCGGGTGATCACCGGGCGGACCAGGTCGGTCTCGTAGACGTTGTCCACGCCCTGCAGCAGGGTGGCGACGCGCTCGACGCCCATCCCGGTGTCGATGTTGGGCCGGGGCAGCTTCCCGATCGGCGGGTGGCCGAGCTTGGGGCTGAGCTCCCCGCGCACGTCCTGCATGAAGACCAGGTTCCAGATCTCCAGGTACCGGTCCTCGTCGGCGACCGGGCCGCCGTCGCGGCCGTGCTCGGGCCCGCGGTCGTAGTAGATCTC
>JAPLAT010000254.1 GCA_026393175.1 Pseudonocardiales bacterium | reverse complement strand
CCGCGGAACCGGGATCGCCCACAGCGCTGTCCACCTCGCCGTCCGGCGACTCCGCCGAACCGGACGCGACCCCGGCCATCGAGGTGTCCGACTCCCGATCGGACTGCCGGTCGGCCTCGCGGACCGGTTCGGCGGAACCGGAACCGGCGGTGGCCCGAGCCGCCTCTCCCGAGTCTGCCTCGACCACGGCCCCGGTGGGACGACCCGTCGAGCCGTCCGGCGACGCCGCGGAACCCGGCTCCTCCACGGCATCCCGCACCACCGGTTCCGCGGAACCGGAAGCGCCATCTGCCGAACCGCCCGACGTCGCCGCCGCCGAGCCGGACACGATCACGGCCCCGGCCACCGCGCTGGTCGACAGCCCGGCCACACCGCGCTCCTGATCGGAGTCCCGTGCAGGCGGTTCCGCGGAACCGGCCGCCGCCGCCCGGTCCACCGAACCGACCGCCGGTTCTGCGGAACCGGGGTCATCGGTGGCGTCGCGGCCGGCTCGCTCCGACGGCCCGTCGAGCGGTTCCGCGGAACCGGATCCCGATGAAGCCGCGGTGTCGTCCCGGGCGGGGCCGTCGGGGGTGGCCTCGTCAGGGGCGCCGTCGGGGGTGGCTCCGGCGGCGGCGCTCTCCTCGGAGGCTCGACCGGCGGACGAGCCGCGTTCCGCGGCGGCGGGGTCCGAGCCGCGGTCCGCGGCAGCCGGCCGGGCGTCTGGGACCGCCGGGTCCGGCACCAGGGCGAGGGACACGGTCCGCGGCTCGTCCGCGACGGCGCCGGAGGCCACGACCCGCAGGGCGGTGGTGCGGGGCTCGGGCTCGGCGGCCGGGGGCACGACCGCGAGGGTCGGCGGGGTGCTCGCGGAGGCGACGGCCGCGGCACCGCCGGGGTCGGTGGCGGCGTCGTCCCGGGAGGCGACGGCCGCGGCCGCGACGAGCCCGAGCGTGGTGGTGCGGGCGCCGTCGCCGGCCGGGTCCGGGCGGCGGTCGCGGGGGGCGGGCGGGGTCCACCAGCGGCGGGCGGCCGGCGCCTCCGCCTCGGTGGGCTCCGCCACGGCAGGCTCGTCCGCGGCACGCTCCGCGACGGCGGGTTCCGTGACGGCCGGCTCCTCGGCCGCAGGCTCCGCAGCAGCGGGCTCCGCGAGGGCCGGCTCCTCGGCGGCAGGAACCTCGGCGGCGGGCCCGTCGGAGGCGCGCGTCGCGATGGCAGCGTCCCTTGCGGACGCGGGGCCCTCGCCGGCGGCCTTCACGACGGTGGGCTTCGCCGGGGCAGGCTGCGCGGCGGCAGGCGTCCCGACGGCGGGCTGCGCGGCGGCGGCAGGCTCCGCGGTCCCGGAGGCGGGGGCGGCTGCGGCGACCAGGGCGACGGGGGCGTGCTCCCCGGTGAGGTCGGCGCCGCGGCGCCACGGGGTGTCGGCGGCGAGCGCCGGGAGGGGCCCAGCCGCGGTGGTGGGCTCGGTGGGCGGCTCGGTGACCGCGGTGGGGTCCGTGGCGGGTTCGGTGACCCCGGCGGGGTCCGTCGCGGGCTCGACGACCCCGGGCCGCGTGGCGTCGATCTTCGCCGTGTCGGTCTCCCCGGTG
>JAPLAT010000063.1 GCA_026393175.1 Pseudonocardiales bacterium | reverse complement strand
CGACTCCGCGCTCGACTCCGACTTTGCGCTCGACTCCGACTTTGCGCTCGACACCGACTCCGCGGTCGACACCTTCGCCGCGAATCCGGCCGGCCCCCCGCTCGACGATCCCGCGCCCGGCCGCGGCAGAGTCATCGACAGCGGCACCGGGTCGCGCCAGGCCGGGCGCAGGGCGCCCGCGCACCGGGAGCCGGACCTGCACAGGGCCACCACCCCGGCCGCCCCGGACGACACCGACACCGGTGTCGAGGGCGGTGCCGCGGCCAAAGGGCACCGCACCGCCCCGCGCGGCCGGCTCGCCGGGCTGCGCACCGTGCCGGTGCTCGCCGCGGCCCTGGTCGTGCTGCTCGCGGCCGCCGCGTTCTTCGGCGCGGGCATCGTCACCCTGCGCGGCTCGGCGGCCACGGCGAACACGGCCTTGACCGACGTCGCCGCCACCTCCGAGGTCACGGCCCAGCTCGGCGACGCCCTGGAGCTGATCTACTCCTACGACTTCGCCCGCCTCGACGAGAACGAGCGCGCGGCCCGCGAGGTCATCTCCCCGGCGTTCACCGCGCAGTTCGACCCGCTCTACGCCCAGGTCCGCGAGCTCGCGCCGCAGGTCCAGGCCGTGGTCTCCGCGGTCGTCACGGCGTCGGCGGTGCAGTCCATCGAGGGCGACCGCGCCGTGCTGGTGGTGTTCATGGACCAGCAGGCCACCACCGTCGCCGACGGGCAGCAGGCGGCCTCGGCCGGGCGCCTCACCGTCACCGGCGTCCGGATCGACGGCCGCTGGAAGGTCGACTCGGTGGAGAGCCGCTGACGACCCCGCCGCCCCCGCGACCCCCGCGCCGTCCCGGTGCGGGGGTCGCGTAGTCTGGACGGCGGTTCCACCGTAGACCGCAGGTCTGCGCACCCGGCTCAGGCCGGGAGCGTACGAAGGTCCCGTAGCCACGGGCGACCCGCGCAGGAGGACGAGGTAGGTCACCGGGCGCCCGCGTGCGCCCGTCCACGCCCCGTGCGCTCCTGCGCCGGGGCGTCCGTCGTCTCCTGGCCCCTCGCGGTGGCACGTGCAGCACGGAAGCACCCACCGAAGAGAGCACGGAAGGAGGCAGGCATGGCTCGACCCGACAAGGTCGCGGCGGTCGAGGAGATCGCCGACCGGTTCCGCGGGGCGACCGCCTCGGTCGTCACCGAGTACCGCGGCCTCACGATGACGCAGCTGATCGCGCTGCGGCGCTCGCTGGGCACCGACACCACCTACCGCGTCGCCAAGAACACCCTGGTGAAGCGGGCTGCGGAGAACGCGGGCGTCGAGGGCCTCGACGCCCTGCTCGTCGGCCCCACGGCCATCGCGTTCATCACCGGCGAGCCGGTGGACGCGGCGAAGGCACTGCGTGACTTCGCCAAGGACAACAAGGGCCTGGTCATCAAGGGCGGCTTCATGGACGGTCGCGCGCTGACCGCCCCCGAGGTCGCGTCCCTGGCCGAGCTGGAGTCCCGCGAGGTCCTGCTGGCCAAGCTGGCCGGCGCCATGAAGGCCAACCTGTCCAAGGCCGCCGGCCTGTTCGCCGCCCCGGCGTCGCAGGTCGCCCGCCTCGCGCAGGCGCTGGCCGACAAGCGTCAGGAGGAGGAGGGCGCCCCGGCGACCTCCACCGACGCGGAGGCCCCGGCCGCCGCGGACGACGCCGCACCCACCGAATCCTGATCCACACCCCCTGAAAGGACGCCCACCATGGCGAAGCTGTCCACCGACGAGCTGCTCGAGGCCTTCAAGGACCTCACCCTCATCGAGCTGTCGGAGTTCGTGAAGAAGTTCGAGGAGACCTTCGACGTCACCGCGGCCGCCCCGGTCGCCGT
>JAPLAT010000094.1 GCA_026393175.1 Pseudonocardiales bacterium | reverse complement strand
GGAGATCGTGCTGCGCACGCCCGGCCTGTCGCCGCACTTCCAGCTCGTGCGGACGACCCAGGGCCGCCTCGACGCGCTCGCCGTGCGGGTGGAGGCCCGGCCGGACGCGCCGCTCGACACCCGCGCCCCGGCCGCCGCGGCGCTGGTGCAGGCGGTCAAGGACACCGTCGGGGTGACGGTGACCTGCGAGGTCGTCGAGCCGGAGACCCTGGAGCGGTCGGTGGGCAAGCTGCAGCGGGTGATCGACCGCCGCGACGCCTGAGACCGCGCGAGATCCGACCGCGCGAGATCGACGTGAGGGCCGCCGGAACGCCGCCCGGCAGCCCGCACGTCGATCTCGGCCGTCGGCGGCCGGTCAGTCCTGCGTCGCCCGCGGCTCGGGCCGGTCGGCGTCGGGGACCGGCAGGCCGGTGACGACGGCCTGGGTGTCCTCGGCGACCGTCGTGGCGGGCAGCCGCTCCGGGGCGTCCGACGTCCCCGCTCCCCCGCCCGGCGGGTCGGTGGCGGTGGCCGGGTCGGCGGCCGGGGAGTCCGCGGTCGCGGAGGCGAACGCGTCCGCGGCCGTCCCGGCCGGCTCGCCGGACGACGCGCTCCCGGCCGTCCCGCTCCCCGAGGTCTCGCTCCCGGCCGTCGGGCTCCCGGACGTCCCGCCCCCGGCCGCCGCGCCGCCCGACCCGGCCCCCGCCGCGCCGGCGTTCTCCCGCCGCGTCCGGGCCGTCAGCGTGTTCTTCGCGGCCAGGCCGGCCTCGCCCGCGAGGTCCCAGGCCCGCTCGCGGGCCTGCTTGACCTCCGGCCGGGCGGCCAGCTCCCGGCCCTTGCCGCCCAGCGCGGCGAGCCGGGCCCGGCCCTCCGGGCTGCCGAGCAGGTAGCCCAGCGCGATCGCGGCGGCGTGCGTGGCCAGTCCCATGGCGTCCTCCTGGGGTCGGTGGTGCTCGCCAGGTACGCCGCCGCGGCGCCGCCGAAACCCCCGCGCCCCCGATCCACCCGGGCGGGGCAACCCCGGCACGCCCGTCCGGCTCAGCCCGCCCGGGCGGTCAGCGGATCGGCCGCCTCGACCAGCAGCGGCGCCTGCAGCCGCGCCCACGGCGAGAGCTCGCCCCGGGCGGCCGCGTCGAGGAACCGCTCCCAGGACCACCACTCCCAGTCGGCGACCTCGTCGGGATCGGGCCGCGGGTCGCCGTCGAGGGTCGCGACGAACACCGGGCACAGCTCGTGCTCCTCGATCCCGCTCTCGTCCGCCGCGCGGTAGGAGAAGTCGGGCAGCACGAGGCGCAGGTCCACCGCCCGCACCCCGAGCTCGGTGACCAGCCGCCTGCGCACCGCGTCGGCGAGGTCCTCACCGGGGGCCGGGTGCCCGCAGCAGGTGCCCGTGCGCACCAGCGGGAACGCCCGCTTGGTCGCCGCCCGCCGCGTCACCAGCACCCGCCCGGCCGCGTCGAAGCCGTAGCAGGAGAAGGCGAGGTGCCGCGGGGTCGTCCGGCCGTGCACGGTGGCCTTGTCCGCCACCCCCACCGGTCGCCCCGCGTCGTCGACGAGCACCACCTGCTCGCGGTCCATCCGGTCTCCTCTCGGTCGAGCCGACGGTATCGGGGCCGGACGCACCCCGCCCGTTCATCCCCTCCGCAGCAGCAGCACGCGCAGGAACGCCGCCTGCCCGGCGTGCTGGATGTCGTCGTCCACGACGCTGACCAGCCGCACGCCGAGGGTCACCGGCGGGTCCCAGTCCTCGTCGACGACGCGGTCCAGGTCGTCGTCGACGAGCGTGCCGAGGTAGCGCAGCGTCGCCTGGTGGACGGCGTCGAGGTAGCCGGTGAGCAGCGCCGCGTCCCCCGGGACGGCGGCGACGTCGGACGGGTCCTGCCCGTAGCCGATCTCGGCGTCGTCGAAGGGCAGCGCGAAGCGGGCCGACCAGCCCTGCGCCGTCCACACCTGCTCGGTCCCGGCCACGGCGGCGACGTGGTCGTCCTGCACGCGGGCCAGGTGCCAGAGCAGCCAGGCGATCGAGTTGGCGCCGGGGTCGGCGCGCCAGGTGAGCTGCTCGGCGGACAGGTCGGCGACGGCCGCGTGGGCGGTGCCGTGGACCCGGGAGAAGGCGTCGGCGAGGACGGCGGGAGCGTGCACGGCCCGATCCTCACCACCCGCGGGCGCCGGCGCACGGCGGGGCGGGCCGGGGAACGGGTAGCGGGCGGGCCGATCGGGTAGCCCCCGGGGACCACACATCCGCAGAACCCGGAGGAGGAGCACCCATGGGTCTCGACGACAAGATCGAGAACAAGGCCGAGGAGCTGCAGGGCAAGGGCAAGGAGCAGGTCGGCCGGGCCACCGACGACCCGGAGATGCAGACCGAGGGCCGGGCCGAGCAGGACAAGAGCCACCTCAAGCAGGCCGGCGAGAAGATCAAGGACGTCTTCAAGCGCTGACCCGTTGCAGGACGGCCACCGTCACGCACGCTCGTTGCGTGAAGGTGGCCTTCCTGCCATTCCGGGGGTCTGCAACTCCGGGGTGTGGGACGGCCGGGTCGTGGGCACTCCCGGGCATGGGAATCGAGGACCCGGACGCCGACGTCGCCGAGCAGCTGCGCCCCGCCGACGACCTGGAGGACGACCCGACCGTGGAGGACACCGCCACCGACCCGGACGGCCTGCCCGCCGAGGCGGACCCGGTGGACGTCGCCGAGCAGCGCACGATCGTCCCGCAGGACGTGGACGAGCCCTAGGGCGTGTCTGCGGGATCTCCGGCCGGCGGGCGGCCCGGCCCGGGGGCGCCCGCGAAGGCCTGCGCGATGCCCAGCCACTCCTCGGCGACCGGCCCGGTGGCGGTGAGGTCCAGGTCGTCGCGGTGCCGGCGCTGGGTCACCAGCAGGCAGAAGTCCAGCGCCGGGCCGTGGACGCGGTCGGCGGCCTCCTCCGGGCCCCACGTCCAGGTCCCGCCCGACGGCGCCGCCAGCTCCACCCGCACCGGCACCTCGGGGACCGGCCGGTCGCGTACCGCGTAGCTGAAGGGCAGGGCCCGCACCCCGATGTGGGCGACGTGGCGCAGGCGGTCGGTCGGCTCGCGGGTGACGCCCACGGTGTCGGCGACGTCCTGACCGTGCGCCCACGTCTCCATGATCCGGGCGGTGAGCGAGGACGCCGCGCTCATCGGCGGCCCGAACCACGGCACGCGGGTGCCCGCGTCGAGCCCGCGGAAGACCTCCACCAGCCGGGAGCGGGAGGAGTCGAACCAGGCGAGCAGCGCCTCGGGCGGCAGGGCCCGGTAGCGCGCGGCGACCTCGTCGGGGTCCACGGCGCCCTGCTGCAGCGCGTCGGCCAGCTCCGCGCGGAAGGCGTCGGGCTCGGTGGCCGAGCG
>JAPLAT010000657.1 GCA_026393175.1 Pseudonocardiales bacterium | reverse complement strand
CGCTGCCGTCGCCGCTGGTGGCGAGCTCCGCGACCCGCACGCCGGCGACGCCCTCCACGACCTCGATCGCCCGCTGCCCGTCCGCACCGACGAGCCCGGAGATCGTCGCGTCCCGCCCGCTGAACACGACCCCCGTCGGCGCGAGCCCGGCGGCCGCCAGCGCCTCGGTCGCCGCGCCGGTGAGCCCGTCCTCGATCTGCGGCCGGGGCCAGAGCAGGGTGAGCCCGGCCAGGACCGTGGGGACGACGAGCCCGGCGGCGGCCAGGGGCAGCCACGCGGGGCGACGTCGGGTCGGGGATCGTTCGGCGGAACTCGCGTTGCCCACAGGGCCCTCGCCTTCGCTGTCGGACGGATGGGAGAACCGGGGGCCGAGCGCCCCCCGACGCCGGATGCGGCGGTGACCCTGCCTGGCGGCGCCGTCACTGCCGGTAACCGCCGGAAGGCTCGCCCATCCGGATCACGAGGTGATCACATCGGGGACACGGGTCAGTGATCCTGACGGACGGAGCGTCGAGCGGTCGGAACCGCAGGACGGTCGGTCGGGCGGGCCGCCGATGCGCGCAACGCCCCTGCGCCGGACGGAGGAGTGGCGACGGACCACGTGTGGCCGCACTACCCTCACCGACCATGAGTGTCGATCAGCGTGTGGCCATCGTGACCGGTGCGGCGCGGGGCCTCGGTGCCGCGACCGCCGTGCGGCTGGCGGCCGACGGGATGGCCGTCGCGGTGCTGGACCTGGACGAGGCGGCCACGAAGCCGACCGTCGACGCGATCGCCGACGCCGGCGGCCGCGCCCTGGGCGTCGGAGCCGACGTCGCCGACGCCACGGCCGTCGAGGCCGCCGTCGCGCGTGTCACCGCCGAGCTGGGCGCGCCGACCGTGCTCGTCAACAACGCCGGCATCACCCGCGACAACCTCCTGTTCAAGATGACCGAGACCGACTGGGACTCGGTGATGGGCGTGCACCTGCGCGGCGCGTTCCTCATGACGAAGACGGTGCAGCAGCACATGGTGGCGGCGAAGTGGGGCCGCATCGTCAACCTGTCGAGCACGTCGGCGCTGGGCAACCGCGGCCAGGCCAACTACGCCACCGCCAAGGCCGGGCTGCAGGGCTTCACGAAGACCCTGGCGATCGAGCTGGGCAAGTTCGGGATCACGGCCAACTGCATCGCGCCCGGGTTCATCGTCAGCGACATGACGCGGGCGACGGCCGAGCGCATCGGCGAGGACTGGGAGAGCTACGTGTCCGCCCGCGCCGCGCAGATCCCGGTGGCCCGCGCCGGACAGCCCGAGGACATCGCGCACACCGTGTCGTTCCTCGTGAGCGAGGGGGCCGGGTTCGTGTCGGGTCAGGTGCTCTACGTGGCGGGCGGCCCCAAGGCCTGACGGCGGGCGGCGATACTGGGCGGGTGCGCTTCATCTTCCGCCCACCCGCCGCCCAGGCGGCCGGCCTGCTGTCCCTGCCGTGGCACCAGCCGCTGGCGGAGTGGGCCGACGACCGCATCCTCGAGGTGGCCCACCGCGGCATCTCGCGGCACGTCGTCCGGTTCGTGGAGGAGGACGGGCACGTCTACGCGCTGAAGGAGATCGAGGAGCGGCTCGCGCGGCGCGAGTACCGCCTCCTCGGCGAGCTGGAGGCGATGGGCATGCCCGCGGTGTCCGTGCTGGGCATCTGCGTGGAGCGGCCGGACGCCGTGGACGAGGACGGCGACCCGCTGCCCCAGGACGCGATCCTGGTGACCCGGTTCCTGGACTACTCGATGTCCTACCGGTACGTGTTCAGCCACGCCCACATGAGCCAGCCGATCGACCAGCTCGTCGACGCCATGGTGGAGCTGATCGCCCGGCTGCACCTGGCCGGGCTGTTCTGGGGCGACTGCTCGCTGTCCAACACCCTGTTCCGGCCGGACGCGGGCAGCATCGCCGCGTACCTCGTCGACGCCGAGACCGCGGAGATGCACCCCACCCTCACCGACGGGCAGCGCTCGTTCGACATCGCCTACGCCGCCGAGCGGGTCGGCGGCGAGCTGTTCGACCTGCAGGCGGGTGGCCTGCTCCCGCCCGACGTCGACCCGATCGACATCGCCGCGCAGCTCCCCCTGCGCTACGAGGCGCTGTGGGACGAGCTGACCCGCGAGGAGGTCTTCCGCCCCGACGAGCAGCGCTACCGGGTGGCCGAGCGGATCGACCGGCTCAACGAGCTCGGCTTCGACGTCGACGAGGTCGAGCTGATCACCACCGAGGAGGGCACCCGGCTCAAGGTGCACACCCGGGTCGCGGAGTCCGGCCGGCACCGCCAGCAGCTCTTCGCCCTCACCGGCCTGCAGGTCACCGAGAACCAGGCCCGCCGGCTGCTCAACGACATGGTCAGCTACCGCGCGCACCTGGAGCAGAAGGACGGCAGGCCGGTCTCGGAGACCGTCGCCGCGCACCGCTGGCGCTCCGAGGTCTACGACCGCGTCATGGCGATGGTGCCCGAGGGGCTGCAGGACCGGCTCGCGCCCGCCGAGGTCTTCCACGAGATCCTCGAGCACCGCTGGTTCCTCTCCGAGCAGGCCGGCCGCGACGTCGGCACCACGGCGGCGGCGCGCAGCTACGTCGGCAAGATCCTGCCCACCACGCCCAGCACCCTCACCGTGCTGCCCGACGCCCCGGGCTCGCCGAGCTGACCGGCGCGAGCCGCACCACGCCGTCGAGCCGGTGCAGGCCCGCCGGGTCGTGGGTGATGAGGACGACGGTGCGCCCGGCGGTCGCGGCGAGCAGGTCGTCGAGGACGGCGTCGCGGGTGTCCGGGTCGAGGTGCGCGGTCGGCTCGTCGAGCACGAGGACCCGCGGGTCGGCCAGCAGGGCGCGGGCCAGGGCGAGGCGCTGGCGCATGCCGCCGGAGAGCCGGTCGCCGCGCACGCCGGTGTCGGCGTCGAGACCGCCCGCGGGCGCGAGCGCGTCGGTCAGCCGGACCCGGTCGAGCACGGCGGACAGCTCCGCGTCGGTCGCGTCGGGCTTCGCGAGCAGCAGGTTGGCGCGCACGGTGCCGGCGAAGACGTGCGGGTCCTGCGGCATGCCGCCGATCACCCGCCGCGCGTCCTCCGGGTCGGTCGTGGTGAGGTCGACGCCGTCGAGGTGGACGGTGCCCTCGTCGGGGTCGCGGAAGCGGAACAGCACCGAGGCCAGGGTGCTCTTGCCCGCCCCGCTCGGCCCGACGAGCGCGACGCGGTGCCCGGGCGGCAGGTCGAGGTCCAGCCCGCCGTCGGCCCCGAGCGCCCACGGCCCGTCCGGCGTGTGGCGCACGCGCAGGCCGCGGATCCGCAGACCCGGCTCGGGGCGCACGGCCGCGACCGGGCGGCGGGTGAGCGCGGGCGGGGTGTCGAGCACGTCGAACAGCCGGGCCCCGGCGGCCCGCAGCCGCCCGAGGCGGGCCGCGACCCCGGGCAGCGGCGCGACGATCTCGAAGGCCGCCAGCGCGACGAGCACCAGCACCGCGAACGGGACGGCCGCGAGCGTGCCGGCGTCCACCGCGGCGACGCCCAGCAGCAGGGTGCCGGCCACCGTCAGGCCCGCGACCAGCGCGGACGCGCCCCCGCCGAGCCCGAGCAGGGCGGCGTCGCGGCGCGCGGTGCGGGTGAGGGCGGCGTCGGCGGCGTCGACC
>JAPLAT010000158.1 GCA_026393175.1 Pseudonocardiales bacterium | reverse complement strand
GGTCACGCGTAGCGCGGGGGCATGAGGGGGCGGACCTCCACCGCCGCGCCGGCCGCCGCCGGGCAGCGGGCGGCCCACTCCAGCGCCGCGTCCAGGTCCGGCACGTCGATCACGAAGTAGCCGCCGAGCTGCTCCTTCGTGTCGGCGTACGGACCGTCGTGCACGGTGCGCCGCCCGTCGCGCAGCCGCACGGTGGTGGCGGCCGTCGGCGGCTGCAGCCCGCCGGCGCCGGTCATCACGCCGCTCTCGGTGAGCGCGGCGATGTAGGCCTCCCAGCCGGCCCAGTACGCGCCGGCGCGCTCGGGGTCCTCGCGCGCGGCGAAGTCGTCGTCGGTCTCGGTGGCCAGGATCAGGTACTGCATCGGTGCCTCCAGCGGGTGGATGGGTTCTCCGGCCGACGCGTTCGGTCCGCGGTTCCGACAGTCTCCGACGTGTGATCCAGGTCTCACTTTCCGGATGTCGAAGTGCCGGCGGGCTCCGCGTCGTCCCGGCGAACCACCCCCCACCGACAGGAGCGCACGATGTCCACGCAGAAGATCCAGATCGCCATCCGGGCCACGCCCGACCGGGTCTGGGACGGCCTCGTCGACGGCAAGGTCACCCCGGCCTACTACTACGGCTTCGAGGCCGACTTCGACCTGGCGCCCGGCCGGCCCTACCGCTACGTCGCCGACGGCCGCGACGTCATCAGCGGCACCGTGCTCGCCGTCGAGCCGGAGCGGAGCCTCGTGACCTCGTTCCGCGGCGCGTGGACCCCGGAGGTCGCGGCGCTGCCGGAGTCCACCGTCCGCGTCACGCTCGGGGCCCCGCCGATGCCGACGCCCGGCGTCACCGTGCTGACCCTGCTGCACGAGGGGCTGCCCGAGGGCGACGTGGCGGCCGGGATCGAGAGCGGCTGGGTGCTCATCCTGTCCGGGCTCAAGACCCTGCTGGAGACCGACGCGCCGATGGTCGACGCCCCGCACTGAGCCGCCCCGCCCGCGACGAACGGCACCTCCATCCACAAGGAGTGGACGGAGGTGCCGTTCGTCGCGGCGGCGCGGCGGCGGTGGGGTCACCCGGCCGCGAGGGCGGGGTTGAGCGGGGCGTCGATGTCCTCGGGCTGCAGCCGGGTCCCGCAGCGGTCGCAGGTCAGGTGGTCGTCGGCGCCCCCTCCGCAGCCGCGGTGCAGTAGCAGCCGCGGGGGCCCGGCGGGGTGCGGGTAGTGCCGGTCGCCCCACTGCATGAGCAGGGCGATGACCCCCATGAGCTCCCGGCCCTTCGCCGTGGGGTGGTAGGAGAACCGCTCCGGTCGCTCGGAGTAGCGGCGCTTCTCGACCACCCCCTCGTCGACGAGGTGTGCCAACCGCCGCGCGAGCACCGTGCGCGTGACGCCCAGGCTCGCGACGAGGGCGTCGAAGCGATCCACGCCGAGGAAGAGGTCGCGCAGGATGAGGATCGTCCAGCGCTCGCCGACGACCTCCAGCGAGCGGGCGATCGAGCACGTCTGGTCCGCGTAGTCGTTGCCGAGCACTCCCCCATCGTAGAGGTCGGGTCGCGTGACGCTACTGGCGTCGCTACCTTCAGTCGTATGACGCGACCCACTCGGCTCGACGACCACCCCACCGTCCGCGCCGCGCGGGCCGCGCCGGCCGCCCGGCCGCCCGCCGTCCTCGACGCCGCCGAGCTGCGGGAGCTGTGCCTGGCCGCCGGCGCCGACGACGTCGGGTTCGTGGAGATCGGACGACCGGCCCTGGCCGACCAGCTCGCCGACATCACCGCGGCGTTCCCGCACCCGAAGGCGCTGATCAGCCTCGTCTGCCGGACCAACCGGGAGGCCGTCCGCTCACCGGCGCGGTCGGTCGGCAACCTGGAGTTCCACCAGACCTACGACCGCACCAACGAGATCGCCCGCGACATCGTCATCGCGCTGGAACGGCGCGGCGTGCGGGCGCTCAACCCGTCCGTCGGCTTCCCGATGGAGATGGCGCAGTGGCCCGGCAAGATCTGGGTGGTCTCGCACAAGCCGGTGGCGGTCGAGGCCGGGATGGGCCGGATGGGCATCCACCGCAACGTCATCCACCCGCGGTTCGGCAATTTCCTGCTGCTCGCCACGCTCGTGATCGACACGCCGGTGAGCGGGTACGGCCGTCCGCTGGACTACAACCCCTGCCTGGAGTGCAAGCTCTGCGTCGCCGCCTGCCCGACCGGGGCGATCTCCAAGACCGGCGAGTTCGACTTCTCGGCCTGCGCCTCGCACAACTACCGCGAGTTCCTCACCGGCTTCGGCGACTGGGTGGAGAACGTCGCCTCGTCGTCGACCCCGCGCGAGTACCGGGAGAAGGTCTCCGATCCCGAGACCGTGTCGATGTGGCAGAGCCTGTCGTTCGGCCCGCAGTACAAGGCGGCGTACTGCGTCTCGGTGTGCCCGGCCGGGGAGGACGTCATCGGCCCCTACCTGGCCGACCGGCGCGCGCACCTCGACGACGTCGTCAAGCCGCTGCAGGACAAGGTCGAGACCGTGTACGTCGTGCGCGGGTCGGACGCCGAGGTGTATGTGGCGAAGCGGTTCCCGCACAAGCGCGTCCAGCGCGCGGGGATGGGGCTGCGGCCGTCCTCGGTCGACTCGTTCGTGCAGGGCATGCCGCTGCTGTTCCAGCGCGGCGCCGCCGCCCGGCTCGACGCCCGCTACCACCTGGTCTTCACCGGCAGCGAGACCCGCTCGCTGACCGTGGTGATCCGGCGCGGGACGCTCGAGATCACCGAGGGCCTGCACGGGCGGCCCGACCTGCGGCTGGACGCCGACGCCACGACGTGGGTGCGCTACCTGGGCGGCCGGGCGTCGCTGCCGGTCGCGCTGGCCCGCCGGAAGCTGCGCCTGGCCGGGTCGCCCCGCCTGCTGCAGGCGTTCGCGCGCTGCTTCCCGACCTGACCGCGCCCCGGCGGTGTGTCCCGCTCACCCCGGGCCAGGCCCCACGTGCGGCGGCACCGGCACGTCCGGGGGGAGCAGCGGGCAGGGGACGGGGGCGCCGAAGGCCTGCTCGACGGGGAGCACCCCCGCCCACGGGCCGTCGGGGCGGGCGAGGTCCTCCTCGTCGTCGACCGGCGGGCCGGTGCGCACCTTCACGCTGGCCTCGGTGAGGTCCAGCGCCAGGACCGAGGTCGCCGCGAGCTCCTTGCGGTTCGGCGGGCGGGCGTGGTCCCAGGCGCCGGGGGCGATGTTCTCGGTGATCGCCCGCAGCCCGGCCAGACGCTCGTCCGGGTCGGTGACGTGCCGGGGCACCCCGTGCACGACGGCGCTGCGGTAGTTCATCGAGAAGTGGAAGACGGAGCGGGCGTGCACCACGCCGTCGAGCAGCGTGACCGTCACGCAGACCGGGGCGTCCCGCGCCGCGGCCCGCAGCGACGCCGCGCCGGTGGAGCCGTGCAGGTAGAGCGTGTCGCCGAGGCGGCCGTACCCGGTGGGCAGGACGACCGGCGCGCCGCCGAGCACGATCCCCAGGTGGCAGACCAGCCCGGCGTCGAGGACGGCGTACAGCTCGGCGCGGTCGGTGCGGGCGCGGTGCGCGCCGCGGCGGACGGTGCTGCGCGGGGTGGGGGAGAGCGTCGTCGTCATGGCACCATCCTCGGCAGCCGAGTGGCATCCTGCGAGGGCCACTTCCGATCCGGATCGAGAGGCCACTCGTGGACCTGCCGCCGCTGCCGCTCGACCGCGCCGCCCCACGGCCGCTCGCCGTCCAGCTCGCCGACGCGCTGCGCGCCGCCACCGCGGGCGGCAGCCTGCGCGCCGGGGACCGGCTGCCGTCCACCCGGTCGCTCGCCGCGACCCTGGGCGTCAGCCGCACGGTGACGGCGGCGGCCTACGACCAGCTCCTGGCCGAGGGCTGGGTCGGCGCCCGCCGGGGCAGCGGCACGTACGTGCTGGACACCCCCAGCCCCCGTTGCAGCAAAGCCACTTTCACGCAAGGAGATGGCGTGAAAGTGGCCTTGCTGCAACCCCGGGGCGTGGACCTGCGCGCCGGCTCCCCCTGCGTCGAGGTGCTCGACCCCCGGGCGTGGCGCCGGGCCTGGCGCGCGGCCGCCGACGACCCGCCCGACCCTGCCCCCGACCCGGCCGGGCTGCCGGCGTTCCGGGCCGCGGTCGTCGAGGGGCTGCTGCGCCACCGCGGCCTGCCCGCCGACCCGGGCGACGTGCTGGCCACGCCGGGCAGCACGGCCGCGGTCGCCGAGCTCGCCCGGGTGCTCCCGCCCGGGTCGCGGGTCGCGATGGAGGAGCCCGGGTACGCCCGCGCGGTGTCGGCGCTGCGGGCGGCGGGGCTCGCCGTCGTGCCGGTGCCCGTGGACGGCGGCGGGCTCGTCGTGGACGCCGTGCCGCCCGGCGTCGCCGCCGTCTACACGACGCCCGCGCACCAGTACCCGCTCGGCGCGCGGCTCTCCGCGGCCCGCCGGGTCGCGCTCGTCGACCGGGCCCGGCGCGAGGGGTTCCTCGTCGTCGAGGACGACTACGACGGCGAGCTGCGCTACGACGTCGCGCCGCTGCCGCTGCTCGCCGCGCTCGGCCCGGACGTGGTCGTCCACCTCGGGACGGCGTCGAAGCTGCTCACCCCGACGCTGGGGTGCGGGTGGGTCGTCGCGCCGCCGTGGCTGCGCGAGACGCTGCTGCGGCACCGGGCCGACACCGGCACCCGGCCCGCGCCCGCCGGGCAGCGGGTGTTCGCCGCCCTCGCCGCGCACGGCGACCTGGCCCGGCACCT
>JAPLAT010000278.1 GCA_026393175.1 Pseudonocardiales bacterium | reverse complement strand
CCGCGGGCGGCGGGGCGGCCGGGGCGGCGTCGGGCACCACACCGCCGCGGGCCGGGTCGACGGCGCCCGACCCCGGCACCGGATCGGCCGGCTGCAGCCGCACCAGCTCGGCGCCGGCGCCGTCGAGCAGCACGGCGTCCTCGCCGTCGAGGCGGAACCCGGCCGCCGCGCCGATCCAGTCCGGGGTCGCGGCCCGGCCGTCGGGGCAGGGCAGCACGGAGTCCACGCCGGCGACGAACCGGCCCGCCGGGTCCGCCCGCCAGGTGCCGGTCGCGGTCGTGCAGCCGTCGACGACCTCCAGGCCGCCCGCGTCGACCAGCACGCGCTCCTCGGTGCCGGCGACGCGCCACCACCCCACGAGGGCGGCCGGGTCGGGCGGCGTCCCGGCCGCGGAGGAGGCCCCGGCGCAGCCGGTCGCGGTGAGCAGGAGTCCGGTGAGCAGGAGTCCCGGGAGCAGCAGTCGGCGGATCACGGGGGGAGGACGGCGCCGGACCCGCCGGGGGTTCGTCCGGCGCAGCCGGGTTCACCTCTTCGGCGCAGCGACGGGTCCCCGACGTAACGAGGGCCGCCCGCCGGTCGAGACGTCAGCGGCGGGCTCGACTTTCCCTCGGGGGTGGCGATGGACGCGACGATGATCGGGCCCTACCGGCTGGAGCGGCTGCTGGGCTTCGGCGGCATGGGCGAGGTGCACCTCGCCTACGACACCCGCCGCGACCGGATGGTCGCTCTCAAGCTGCTCTCCGAGGCGCTCAGCCGCGACACCGAGTACCAGGAGCGCTTCCGCCGCGAGTCGCACGTCGCCGCCCGGCTGCGCGACCCGCACGTCGTCCCCATCCACGACTTCGGCGAGGTCGACGGGCACCTGTTCCTCGACATGCGGCTCGTCGAGGGCCGCAACATCCGGCAGATCCTCGAGGCCGACGGCCCGCTCCCGCCCACCAGCGCCGTGCACCTCGTCGGCCAGGTGGCCGAGGCGTTGGAGGCCGCGCACGCCGACGGGCTGGTGCACCGCGACGTGAAGCCGTCGAACGTGCTCGTCACCGCCACCGACTTCGTCTACGTCGTCGACTTCGGGATCGCCCGCAGCATCGGCAGCGCCCGGTCCTCGCTCACGCTCACCGGCGTCACCGTCGGGACGCTGGACTACATGGCCCCCGAGCGCTTCTCCGGGCAGGCCGTGGACGGCCGCACCGACGTGTACTCGCTGGCCTGCCTGCTGCACGAGTGCCTCACCGGCGTCCCGCCGTTCGCGGGCGACGACCTGCCCGCGCTGATGTACGCGCACCTGTTCGCCGACCCGCCGCGGGCGAGCGAGCAGATCGCGGGCCTGCCGGCCGGGTTGGACGCCGTGATCGCCACCGGCTGCGCCAAGCAGATCGAGGACCGCTACCCGGGCCCGCTGGCCATGGTCCAGGCCGCGCGCGCCGTCCTGGCCGGTGGCACCGCGCCGCCGGTGACGGGCCGGACGCCCGCCCCGTCCGGCCCCGCCGCCACGCCCACGTCCGCGTCGTGCGCCGGGTCCAGCGCCGGGTCCGACGCCACGTCCTCCCCCGCGTCCACCGCCGGGTCCACCCCGGGGTCCGGCGCCGCATCCCCGGCCCCCCTGACCGTCGTGCCCGGCGCCGGGCCCGGTGTGGGGGTCCCCACCCCGGCCGCCGCGTCTCCCGATGACGTCCCGACCCGCGTCTCCGGCCCCTCGGTCCCCGGCCGCCCGGTCCCCGGCGGCCGGGCGGCGGCCGGGGAGCCGC
>JAPLAT010000090.1 GCA_026393175.1 Pseudonocardiales bacterium | reverse complement strand
GCGTCCGTCCCGGCGGCGAGCCGGGACAGCAGCCGGCGCAGGACGGCCCGCTCGTCGGCCTCCAGCGGGGCGAGCAGCTCGTCCTCGACCTGGCGCAGCGCCTGCTCCAGCGCGCAGAGCCGGGCCCGGCCGTCCTCGGTGAGCAGGACGCGGCGGGCGCGGCGGTCGGCGGGATCGGGGCGGCGCTCGACGAGGCCGGCGCGCTCGAGGTCGTCGATCAGGTAGGTCATGACGGTGCGGTCGACGCCCAGGTGCTGGGCGAGCGCGAGCTGCGTGGCGGCCTCGCCCCGGTCGGCCGCGGCGAGGACCTGGTGGCCGCGCGGCCCGCCGGGCACGTCCACGACGGCGGCGCCCGCGGCGCGCAGGTACGCGCGCATCACCGCGCCCAGCGACCAGCCGAGGTCGGCGTCGGTGCCGGTCGGTGTGGTCATCGTCCCATCGTACCCCCGGCGTGCAGGTCGTCTGTGCGACAGTTAATCTGTTCGACAGAACATCTGTGATCCAGCACGAGGAGTTCCGATGAGCCTGTTCCGTCTCGACAGCAGCATCCGCGGCCAGGGCTCGGTGAGCCGCGAGGTCGCGGACACCGTCCAGCGCGCCTACACCGAGCAGCACCCGCACGCCACGGTGGTGCGGCGCGACCTGGGCACCGACCCGGTCCCCGCCGACGCCTGGTCGACGGCCGCGCTGGCCGGCTTCACCCCGGAGGACCGGCGCTCCGACGCGCAGTGGGCGGCCCGCGCGCTGGCCGCCGAGCTGGCCGACGAGATCCTCGGCGCCGACGCCGCCCTGATCGCCGCGCCGCTCTACAACTTCGGCGTCCCGCACCACCTCAAGGCGTGGATCGACCTGCTGATCACCGACCCGCGCTTCGCGCCCGGCAACACCCCGCTCGCCGGCCGGCCCGTCACGCTGGTCGTCGCCCGCGGCGGGGGCTACGGCGCCGGCACGCCCCGGGAGGGCTGGGACCACGCCACCCCGTACCTGGTGCGCATCCTCGCCGACGTGTGGGGCGCCGACGTCACGGTCGTCGCGGCGGAGCTGACGCTGGCCGACGTCACCCCGGCGATGGAGGGGCTCCGTCCCGCGGCGGCGGAGTCCAAGGCCCGGGCCCACGAGCTGGCCGAGGAGACCGGCAAGGCGCTGGGGAGCCGGGCGGCCGCCTGACCCCGCGTTGCAGCAAAGCCACTTTCACGCCACGACGTTGCGTGAAAGTGGCTTTGCTGCAACTCAGGCCTGTCGACTCAGGGGGCCGTGATCGTCCCGGCTGGGAGGGTCTGCGCGACCGAGGTCCCCACGTGCACCCCGAACTCCCCGGGCTCCACGACCCAGCCCCCGGCCCAGTGGGCCAGCGACCGCTCCGGCACCGGGACGCGCACGGTGGCCGTCGCGCCCGGCGCCAGGTCGACCGTGGCCCAGCCGGCCAGCCACCGCACCGGCCGGTCCACGGCGCTGGCCTCCCGGGACAGGTAGACCTGCACGACCTGGCGGCCCGGGCGGTCGCCGGTGTTGGTGACGTCCACGGCCACCTCGCGCCCGGTCACCGACGGCGCGGCCAGCGACCAGGTGGTGTAGCCCAGGCCGTGGCCGAACGGGTAGGCGGGCGTCTCGCCGGTGCGCAGCCAGCCCCGGTGCCCGACGTGCACGCCCTCGGCGTAGACCACCCGGCCGTCGACGGGGACCCCGCTCAGCACGGCCCGCTCGGTGCCGGTGGCGGGCCAGGTGGTGGGCAGCCGCCCGCCCGGCTCGCGCGCGCCGAGCAGCACGTCGGCCAGCGCGGCGCCGTACTGCTCGCCGCCGAACCAGCTCAGCAGCACCGCGGCCACGTCGTCGCGCCAGGGCAGCAGCACCGGCGCGCCCGCGTTCACCACGACCACGGTGCGCGGGTTGGCCGCCGCCACGGCCCGGACGAGGTCGTCCTGCCGCCCCGGGAGCGCGAGCGTCGCCCGGTCGACGGCCTCGCTCTCGATCTGCTCGTCCGTGCCGACGACGACGAGCGCGACCTCGCACTCCGCGGCCAGCGCGGCCGCGGCGGCGATCTCGGCGTCGGGGTCGGGGACGAGCGCGGCGGTGCCGAGCGTGAGCACGACGACGCCGGCGTGCGGCCCGTCGTGCACAGGGGTGTGGCGCAGCAGCAGGTCCACCGGGCCGGACACCTCGACGGGCACGGTGCGCGAGGGCGGGTCGAACAGCCCGCCGTCGGCCGCGCTCGTGGTCACCCGCAGCACCTCCGCGCCGTCGACGGCGAGCACGGTCTCCCCGCCCGCCGCCGCCCCGAGGTGGTGGGGGCCGGGCGCGGGCGGGGCCCAGCGGGTGGCGATCTCGACGGTCGCGGTGCCGGCGGGCAGGTCCGGCCCGAGCCAGACGAACGTGGTGGCCAGCCGGTGCTCCTCCCGGACGACGGCCCCGTCGGCGGCGAGGTAGCGCACCCGCGCGCCGGGTTCGCCGCCCGCCGCGATCGCGGCGGGGTCCAGCGGCTGCACGCCCTCGCCCACCTGCGCGCCGACGGCGTGGCGGATGTCGGCGTCGGGCAGGGCCGCGCGCAGGCCGGCGAGCGGGGACACCACCGCGCGCGGGCGGACGGTCGCGCTGCCCCCGCCCTGGGTGCGGGCGGCGACGGCGTTCGCGCCGAGCACCGCGACCGACCGCGGCGCCGACCAGGGCAGCTCGCCGGTGTT
>JAPLAT010000202.1 GCA_026393175.1 Pseudonocardiales bacterium | reverse complement strand
CGGGCGGATCATGTCCTCGAACTCGGCGCGGCCCAGCCGCACCCGGGTGTGCAGGCCCGGCAGCATCACCGGCACGAGCACCTCGGTGTCGACCGACAGCGCCTCCTTGGCCGCCGTGCACTCCCGGCGCAGCGCCGCGGCTGCGGCCAGCACCTCGGGATCGGTCGGGTCGAGCGCCTCCCACGCCGGGCCGAGGGCGGCGCGGACGTGGGCGAACACCCGGTCGTCGAAGTCGACGCCACCGAGCCGGTCCACCCCGCCGGGGCTGCCGAGCAGCGTGAACCCGTCGCCGGTGCGGCGGACGACGGCGGCGTCGAACGTGCCGCCGCCCAGGTCGTAGACGGCCACCGCGTCGCCGGGGGCGAGCCGCAGGCCGCTCGCGTAGCCGATCGCCGCCGCCTCGGGCTCGGTGCGGTGCCCGACGCCGGGCAGCCCGCGGGCGGCGAGCGCACCGGCGAGCTCGGCCCGCCGGTGCGCGCCCCACTCGGCCGGGTGGGTCACCACGACGTGCTCGGCCGGGCCGCCCTCGCGCGCCGCCACCGTGTCGACGACCTCGGCCACGACCCGGGCCGCGAGGTCCGCCGCCGCGACGGGCCGGCCCGCGACCAGCAGCGGGGTGCTGTCGCCGATGCGCCGCTTGAACTCGCGCACCGTGCGGCGGGGCTCGGTGAGGGCGCGGCGCTGCGCGGCCTCGCCGACGAGCAGGGTGCCGTCGTCCGCGAGGTGCACGACGGTCGGCACGACCGGGCCGGCCCCGCCGAGCGCCACCGGCTCCGGCGCCCCCCCGTCGCGGCACACGGCGGCCGCGGTGAACGTCGTCCCCAGGTCGATCCCCAGCTGGTACCGCGCCATGGTCGTTCCCCTCCCGCGCCCGACGGCCGGTTCATCGGCGGCCGTGCGAGGCTTGTTAACGGCAGGTGTCAGGTCGACCGCATGGAGTGAGTACACCGGTCGGCACCGCCACTCAGGGCAGCCTCGCTGGGCCGAACGGGTGGACGACGACGAGGAGGGAACGCGCGTGGGGCGTACCGCGGTGACCGGAGCGCTGCTCGGGCTGCTGGTGCTCGGGACCGCGGGCTGCGCGGGGAGCGCGACCCCGCCGGTCCCGCCGATCACCGACGCCCGCGACCCCGGCACCGTCGCCGCCTGCGACCTCCTCCCGGACGGCGGCCGGGCCGCCCTGGGCCTCGGTGCGGGCACGCCCGGCACCGCCCCGGAGGGCCCGCGGTGCCGCTGGGAGGGGCCGGCGGCGGTCCTGGAGATCACCGTCTTCGCCGCGGAGGACGCTCTCGCCGTGCTCGCCGCGAACAGCGAACCGACCACGTCGCGGGTGCGGCTGGCCGGGTTCCCGGCGCTGGAGACGTTCACCGGGGGCGGCGCGTTCTGCCAGTACGACGTCGCCGTGGCGGACGACCGGGTGCTCCTCGCCGCGCTCGACGGCGGCGAGCCCGACGCCTGCACCGCCCTGCAGGGCGTGCTGTCCGGGGTCCTGGCCGCCCTCCCCCCGCGCGGCTGACCCCGCCCCGCCGCCCGGCCGGGTGCGCGGGGCGGCACGGGGAAATCCCCCTCCCGCCCCCGGGGGGACGCGGGCCGCGCCCCGACGCGCGGGCCCGGGCGCGGTCCTAGCTTTCGTCACAACCCGGAACCACCGGACGGCGCAGCGTGACGAGGACGGCGCCGGTCACCTCCGAGACAGGAGCCCCCCGATGTCCAACCCCAGCGTGCCGAGCTTCCAGTTCGCCCAGTTCGTCCTGCCCGTCAACAGCAACGACCAGGACGCCGACGGCGGCGCGGGCGGGGCCGGTGGCGCCGGTGGGTCCGCGCAGAGCAACCCCTTCACCGCGGCGTTCGGCAACGGCGGCGACGGCGGCGCGAGCGACGCCTCCGGCGGCACGAACACCGGCGGCGCCGGCAGCGGCGCCGCGAACGGCGGGGCCGGCACCGGCACCGGCGGCGAGGGTGACGGCGGCGACGCCGGCCAGCTGGGCCTGCTCAACCTGGGCCTGCTCGGCCCGAACGGCGGGTTCGGCGTGGGCGGCACCGGCGCGGGCGTCGGCGGTGCGGGCGCGGCCGCC
>JAPLAT010000618.1 GCA_026393175.1 Pseudonocardiales bacterium | reverse complement strand
GGGCCGCCGCCGACCGCGACCGCACGCCGGCGCTGCCCGCCGACCGGGCCCCGGCCGCACCGGCCCCGGCTCCCGAGCCGCGCCGGGAGAGCTCCTCGACCCCACCGGCCCAGCGCTCGGCCGAGCAGCCCGGGGAGCAGGCCACCCCCGACACCCCGGCCGCCGCGCCCGCCGCCGAGGCCCCGGCCCGGCGGACGAAGAAGGGCAAGCCCGTCATGCCGTCCTGGGACGAGGTCCTGCTGGGCGTCCGCGGCCAGCGCTGACCCGCACCCCGGAGGTCCGGCTCGGTCTGCCGGACCCGCGGAGGGCGATCAGCCCAGCAGCCCGGCCAGCAGGACCACCCACGCCACGGCCAGGCCGACGGCGGCGCCGAGGGCGGGCCAGCGCCAGAACGGCACAGTCCGCAGCAGCCACAACGACGGGGCCAGGCCGAGGACCACGAGCAGGTTCGCCGGGATCCAGAGCAGCCCGAACGCCTCGGCGAACGCCCGGCTCAGCGAGATGTCGGCGATCGCCACGAAGACGGCGAAGAACGCCGCGACGGGGAGGCCGGTGTCCCACGGGGTCGGGCCGGCGGGTTCGGGGTCCAGCGCGCGGTGCCGGGCCGCGGTGGGCGCCCGGACCGACTCGACGGCGCCGCTGGCGGGGTCGGTGAACTCGACGGGCCGCCCGCGGACCCCGGCCACCCTGGCCGCGAGCTGGCGGCCCCGGCGACGCACCAGGTCCTGCTCGGCGGGCACCCCGGAGCGGCCCGCGGCGGCCGCGAACGCGGCCCACTCGCGCAGCGCCGCCGTCAGCTCCTCGGGCAGCGGCGGATCGTCCGGCCTGCGGTCCCCCAGCTCGACGCGGCCCCCGGAGGCCCTCATCACATCCGTCAGGATAGGACCGCGTGGAAGGCGATCGCGGCGGCCGTTGCCACATTGAGAGAGTCGACGCCGCTCGCCATCGGGATGCGGACGGCCAGGTCGGCCGCCGCCAGCGCCTCCGCCGTCAGCCCGGGGCCCTCGGCGCCCAGCAGCAGGGCGGTCCGCCGGCCGGCGAGCCCGGCCCGGGCCAGGGGCACCGCACCGGGGTCGGGGGTGAGCGCGGCGACGGTCAGGCCGGCGGCGCGCAGGTCGTCGAGCGCGTCCGGCCACGGCCCGGGGAGCTCGGCGAAGGGCACCCGCAGGACGTGGCCCATCGAGACCCGCACGCTGCGCCGGTAGAGCGGGTCGGCACAGCGCGGGCCGAGCAGCACGCCGTCGACGCCGAGCGCGGCCGCGTTCCGGAACAGCGAGCCGAGGTTCTCGTGGTCGTTCACGCCCTCGCAGACGGCGAGCAGCCGCGCGGACCGGGCGAGCGCGAGGGCGTCCACCGGCCGCGCCCGGTCGGCGACGGCGAGCACGCCGCGGTTGAGGTGGAACCCGACGGCCGTGGCCATCGTGTCGGCGTCGACGGCGTACGCGGGCACGTCGACGCCGGCGAGGTCGCCCGCGAGCTCGTCGATCCGGCGCGGCTGGCCCATCACCGACCGCACGGGGTAGGGCGAGTCGAGCAGCCGCCGCACCACGACGACGCCCTCGGCGATGACGAGGCCACGCCCGCCCGGCCGGTCGGGCCTGCGGTCGGCGGTCGTGAGGTCGCGGTAGTCGTCGAGGCGGGGGTCGGCCGGGTCGGCGACGGGCGTGATGGTGGCCACGGCCCGGAATCGTCGCAGGTGACGGTCCGGTGACGATCACGGCTCATCCGTCCGGCCGTAGCGGCGAGGGTAGCGGTGTGTCACGGTGGACCACTCGCCCGGTCGTCGACCCGGCGGGTGCGGGCCCATGGAGCGAGGAGGCTGTGTCGGGACATGGGTCAGGACGTCGACCGGACCACGTTCAGTCGACGTGATCGGCAGGAGTACCGCGCCAAGGTGCAGCGGTGCCTGGAGGTCCTCGGCGTGATGCTCAAGGAGCACACGTTCGCCCGGGACGAGCCGATGACCGGCCTGGAGGTCGAGCTCAACCTCGTCGGCCACGACCTGGAGCCCTCGCTGGCCGGCCGCAGCGTGCTCGACGCGATGGGCCGCGAGGAGTTCCAGTCCGAGCTCGGCCGCTGGAACCTCGAGCTCAACCTGCCGCCGCGGCTGCTGCCCGGCGACCAGTGGCGGCGCGTCGAGCGCCAGCTCCTCGACGAGTTCGCGGGCGTGCGCTCCACGGCGCTGGAGCACGGCGCCCAGCTCGCCGTCATCGGCATCCTGCCCACGCTGGAGGGCCGCCACCTCGTCGCCGAGGCGCTGTCGGCCGACCGGCGCTACGCGCTGCTCAACGAGCAGATGCTCAGCGCCCGCGGCGAGCCGATCCGCCTCGACATCACCGGGGACGACGCGTCCGGCCGGCACGGGGTCGGCGCCGAGCACCTCGTCGCCGACTTCGACTCGATCGCCCCCGAGGCCGCCTGCACGTCGATGCAGCTGCACCTGCAGGTCCCCCCGGACGCGTTCGCCGCGTACTGGAACGCCGCGCAGTGCATCACGGGGGTGCAGCTGGCGGTCGGGGCGAACTCCCCGTTCCTGCTCGGGTCGCGGCTGTGGGCCGAGACCCGGATCCCGCTGTTCGAGCAGTCCTGCGACGTGCGCACGCCCGAGCTGCGCAACCAGGGCGTTCGGCCGCGGGTGTGGTTCGGGGAGCGCTGGATCACCTCGGCGCTGGACCTGTTCGCCGAGAACGGCCGCTACTTCCCCGCGCTGATGCCGGTGGCCGAGGACAGCGACCCGCTGGAGGAGCTGAAGAACGGCACCGCTCCCGGCCTCGACGAGATGCGGCTGCACAACGGCACGATCTGGCGCTGGAACCGGCCGGTCTACGACGTCCGCGACGGGGTGCCGCACCTGCGGGTGGAGAACCGGGTGCTGCCCGCCGGGCCGACCGTCGTCGACATGGTGGCGAACGCGCTGTTCTTCTACGGGCTGCTGCGCGAGCTGGTCGAGGCCGAGCGGCCGCTGTGGAGCTCGATGTCGTTCGAGGCGGCCGAGGAGAACTTCACGACGGCGGCGCGGCACGGCCTGGACGGTCCGCTGTACTGGCCGGGCACCGGTTGGATGCGACCCGACGAGCTCGTGCTGCGCAAGCTCCTGCCGCAGGCGGCGGCCGGGCTGGCCCGGTGGGGCGTCACCCCGGACGTGTCCGACCGCTACCTCACGGTGATCGAGCGGCGGTGCGTGCAGCGGCGCAACGGGGCGTCCTGGCAGCTGGACACCGTCGCCGCGCTGGAGGCCCGCGGCCACGACCGGCCGCGCGCGCTGCGCGGGATGCTGGCCCGCTACCTGGAGTCCTCGGCGGCGAACGAGCCGGTGCACGACTGGGACGTCCCCGCCGCCTGAGCGGCCCACCGGATTCACGTTCGCGAAGGCTTTCCCCGATCGGGCCCGCGGCCCGGGTGCGGACCCCTACCGTCCCCGCCGTCCGCCAGCGCCGCACCCGTGGGGAACCCGATGCCCGAGCTCCGCCGATCCCGTTCCCGCCGGTGACGGCCGTGTCCCGCTTCCGCCTGTTCTCGCGCGCCGCCGCCCCGCCGCCCTACCCCTCCCCCGGGTTCGGCCCGCCGCCCGGGCCGCCCCCGGGGCGCGCCGGCCGGGTACCGCCGCCGCGGGCCGAGCCGCCCACCGACCCGGTCGGCTTCGCGCCGATCCCCCCGGTCCCGGTGCCCGGCAGGCGGCCCCCCTCGCCCCCGCCGCAGGCGGCGGCGCTACCGGACCGGGCGGAGGCCGCCGCGCTGGCCGCGGCGTTCGCCGCCGACTACCTGTCGTGGGACGAGGACGATCCCGAGCGCCGGGGCCGCGTCCTCGCCGACTACCTGCCCGACCCCGGGAGCGACCCCGCGCGGCTGGGCTGGTCGGGCAGCGGCCGCCAGCGCGCCGACTTCGCGCTGCCGGGGCTGGTCCGCCCGGACGGTGAGGGGCGGGTCCTCGTCGACGTGCGGGTGCGGGTCACGCCCTACCGCGCGGTCGGCGAGCACGGCGCCGAGCCCGCGGGGCCGGAGCCGGACGTCGCCGGCGTGCCGGCCGCGGCACCGGCGCCCACCAGCCGGGGCTGGCGCGGCCTCGGCGCCTACTGGATCCGGATCAGCGTGCCGGTGGCGCTGGAGGGCGGGCGGCTCGTCGTCGACGCGTGGGAGGAGACCCTCGGCGAGGAGCCGTCCCCCGCGCCCGTCGCGGAGCGCGCCGAGGACCACGCCCTCGCCGACGACGACCCGCTCGGCGAGCCGGTGCCCGTCGCCGTCCCGGGGCCCGACCCGGGGAGCGGGTGGTGAGCCGCCTGCGCGTCCCGGTGGTCGCCGGCCGCACGGCGGGGGTCGGCACGTCCACGCTGGCCGCCGCGCTGCACGCCGTCGACGGCGGGCGGTGGGCGGGCGGCCCCGTCGACGTCCTGGTCTGCTCCGCCGACGACGACCTCGCCGCCCTGCCGCCCGTGCCGGTGCTCGTGCTGCGCGGCGGGGCGGCGGCGGTGCCCGCGCCGTCGCGCGGCGGGGCGGTGGTAGTCCTGCCCGAGGTCGCGGCCTGGGCCGGGGCGGACGCCACCCGGGCCGCCGCCGGGCTGCTGGGTCTCGGTCCCGCACACCGTCCGGCCGCATTGCACGGCTACGCCGAGGCCCTGCTCGCGGTCACCGCCGCGCTGGTCCGCTCCGGGGTCCTGGCCCGGGAGCCGGGCGGCCCCGCTCGCCGGCGTCCGGACGGGCGGGCCTCGGCGGCCCCGTCCGCACCGGCCCACCGGCCGGGCCACCCGGCCGAGCCCCTCGCCCGCCCCGCAGACGCGGCGACCTCCGCCCACCCGGCGCGGGC
>JAPLAT010000574.1 GCA_026393175.1 Pseudonocardiales bacterium | reverse complement strand
GTGCCCCTCGCCGGCGCCGGCGGGAGCCCGGACGCCGCCCCGGCGCCGACCCCCGGCGAGACCGGCACCGGCGCCGAACCCGGCACCGGCACCGGCACCGGCCTCGATACCGGGAGCGGCATCGACCCCGGCACCGCCCCGGGGAGCGGCACCGACCCCGGGAGCGCCGACCCCGGCACGGGCGGGGGCGAGGCCGAGCCCCGGCCGACGACCGCCGACCGCGCCGCGGGCGTGCTCGCGCTGCGGGTCCCGCCGGTGGGCACCGGGGCGACGGTGGTCGTGCCGGGATCGGCCCCCGCGCCCGGCCCGGGCCCGGTGCGGACGGTGCGGGTGGAGGTCGAGGGCGGGTTGCCGGTGGACGCGGCGGCGTTCGCCGACTTCGCGCTCCAGGGCCTCAACGACCCGCGCGGCTGGGGCCGGGACGGGGCGATGTCGTTCGCCCGCACCGACGGCGACGCCGAGATCGTGGTGATCCTGGCCAGCCCGGAGACCTCCGCGCGGCTGTGCGCGCCGCTGGACACCGGCGGCACGCTGTCCTGCCGCCGCGGCCCGTCGGCGATCATCACCCACCACCGCTGGGTGCTCGCCCACCCCGACTACGGCGACGACCGCACCGGTTACCGCCGCTACGTCGTCAACCACGAGGTCGGGCACGTGCTCGGGTACGGGCACGTGCCGTGCCCCGGCCCGGGGGTGCCGGCGCCGGTGATGATGCAGCAGACGAAGGGGTTGCTGGGCTGCGCGCCCAACCCCTGGCCGTTCCCGTGACCCGCCCTACCCCCGGGCCGCGCGCAGCGCGGTGAGCAGCGGGATCGCCGCGATCTTCGCCTCGGTCAGGGCGGCCCAGTCGATGCCGCCGGTGGGCCGCTCGGCGCGGTGCGCGCGGCAGTCGAGCACCCGCTCCGGTGTCACCACGAGGTCGACGGGCGCGTCGTGCGCCGCGGTCGGCACGACCCCGGCCGGGCGGACCTGCAGCTCGTGCACCGTGGTGACGACGAGGGTGTCCGGCCCGATCAGGCCGGCGGCGGAGGCGAGTGCGAACTCCAGGTCGGCGAACCCGCCGCCCTTGCCCAGCCGCGCGCCGTCCTCCCCGACCGCGACGCACCCGGTGACGACCAGGTCGACGGGCTCCAGCGCCGACACCGGGACGCGGCGGGCCGAGCGGGTGGCGCCGGCGATCGACGCCGCGCGGCGCGGCGGGTCGGCGAGGTCGTCGGGGTCGAGCAGGAAGAACGGGTCGGGTTCGGCGAGCCGCGGCACCGCCATGAACACCGTCCGCCCGTCCTCCAGCGCCCGCTGCCGGACGGGGAGCTGCGCGGAGTCGGGGTTGGCCTTCAGGGTGCGGGCGGCGGCCCAGGCGTCGGTGCGGCGCAGCCGCTGCGCCGCCGCCTCCGCCCCGGTGAAGTTGGAGATGCGGTTGCGGGCGCCCGGGAAGCGCGCCACCCCGCCGTCGACGAGCGCGGACCACACCTCCTCGCGCAGCGCGGCCTTCGCGGCGAGGACCTCCGGGTCGCCGCCTGCGTCGCGGTCGTGGCGGTGCGGGACCGCCATCAGGACCCGACGCGGCGCGTCTCGCCCTGGGCCCGCATCCGGGCGAGCACCCGCAGCGCGACGGCCGGGACGACGGCGCCGGTGCGGGCCATCAGCGCGCGGCGCAGCGGGAGCGAGCGGACCAGCCGCCGCCCGTCGAGCAGCCCCATCGCGGCGTCGGCGACCTGGGCGGGCGTGAGCAGCACCGGCTGCGAGAACAGGATCGCGGTGTCGGCGTGGCCCTGCTCCTCGCGCACGAGCTTGGTGTCCGCGGCGTCCGGGCACAGCGCGTGCACGCGGATCGGGATGCGGGCGAGGTCGAGATCGCCCTGCAGGCTCAGGCTGAAGTTGAGCACGCCCGACTTCGACGCCGCGTAGACCGCGAGCCCGGGGACCGGCCCGTGCGCCGACATCGAGGCGATGTTGAGCAGGTGCCCGCCGCGGGCCCGCATCACCTCGACGGCGGCGCGCGAGCCGTGCACGACCCCGGCGAGGTTGGCGTCGAGCTGCAGGTCGACGTCGACGTCGGAGAGCTCCCACGCCTTGCCCGCGCGCAGCACCCCGGCGTTGTTCACCCACACCGCGACGGGGCCGCGCTCCGCCGCCGCGGCGGCGACGCGGCGGTGGTCGTCGGCCGAGCGGGCGTCGGCGACCATGCCGGTGGCGCCCAGCTCGGCGGCGGCCGCCGTCACCGCGGCCTCGTCCAGGTCGGTGATCACGACCTGGTGCCCCCGGGCGACGAGCCGCCGCGCGATCTCGTGCCCGAACCCGCGGGCCGCCCCGGTCACCACGGCCACCGTGCGACCCGTCCCTGTGCTACTCACCGGTACACCTTCTCACCCCGGCGCCCGCCCACCGGTCCGGCCCCGGGTGCGGGCGCGGCCCCGTGGGCGAGCGCGGGGGTGTCAGCGGGTGCGGAGCCAGCGGCAGCCGTAGGGCGGGAGGTCCACCTCCAGGTGTCCGTCGTCGGACACCGGCACCGGGGGCGCCGCCAGGTCGAGCGGGTCGTACAGCTCCCGGCCGGCGAGGTCGGGCAGCGTGAGCTCGGCGCGGGCGTCGTCGTCGCCGAAGTGGTGCAGCGTCACCACGACGTGCCCGTCGGCCGTGCTGCGGTGGGCGAGCACCGGCTTCGCGGCCGGACCGGGGTCGAGCACCTCGCCCTCGCCCCACGCCAGCTCCGGGCAGGCGCGGTAGGCCTGCACGAGCCGGCGCATCCAGGCCAGCAGCGAGTCCGGGTCGGCCTCCTGGTCGCGCACGTTGACGTGCCGGGGCCCGTAGGTTCCCTCCACCAGCGGTGCGGGGAAGTCGGCCGGGTCGGCCGTGGAGAACCCGCCGCCGGGCCCGTCGTCCCACTGCATCACGGTGCGCACGGCGAGCCGGCCCTCGGCGCGGAGGTCCTCGGCCATGCCGATCTCCTCGCCGTAGAACAGCACCGGGGTGCCGGGCAGGGCGAACAGCAGGCTGTAGACGCAGCGCACCCGCCGGGGGTCGCCGTCGAGCATGGGCGGCAGCCGCCTGCGCAGGCCGCGGCCGTAGACCTGGTGCTCCTCCTCGGGCCCGAACGCGGCGAAGACCTCCTGGCGCTGGGTGTCGGTGAGCTTGTCCAGCGTCAGCTCGTCGTGGTTGCGCACGAACGTCGCCCAGTGCCCGTCGCCCGGCGGCTCGGGGCGGTCGCGCAGGGCCTCCGCGAGCGGCTCGGCGTCCGCGCGGGCCAGGGAGAGGTACATCTTCTGCATGCCGACGAAGTCGAAGCACATCGTGAGCTCCGGCGCGCCGTCGCCGTAGTACGCCATGGTGTCCGGGTAGGGGAGGTTGACCTCGCCGAGCAGCACCGCCTCGCCGTTGCGCCGGCGCAGGAACGCCGAGAGGTCGGCGAGGTAGGCGTGCGGGTCGGGCAGGGCGTCGCCGTCGTCCTGGCCCGCGGTCTCCAGCAGGAACGGCACGGCGTCGACGCGGAACCCGGACAGCCCGAGCGTCGTCCAGAACCCCATGATCCTGGCGATCTCGTCGCGCACCGCGGGGTTCGCGACGTTGAGGTCGGGCTGCTCCTTGTAGAAGCGGTGCAGGTAGTACTGGTCGGTCCCCTCGTCGTACTGCCACAGGCTCGACTCGACGTCGGGGAACACCACGCCCTCGGGTCCGTCGGCCGGCGGGGCGTCCTGCCAGACGTACCAGTCGCGCCGGGGGGAGTCGCGGCTGCTGCGGGACTCGACGAACCACGGGTGGTCCACCGACGTGTGGTTGACGACGAGGTCGGCGATCACCCGCATCCCCCGGTCGCGGGCGGTGCGCACGAACTCGGCGAAGTCCCCGAGCGTGCCCAGCCGGGGGTCGACGGCGTAGTAGTCGGTGATGTCGTAGCCGTCGTCGCGCTCGTCGGTGGGGTAGAAGGGCATGAGCCACAGGCACGTGACGCCGAGGCGGTGCAGGTGGTCGATCCGCTGGGTCAGCCCGCGGAAGTCACCGCACCCGTCGCCGTCGCCGTCGGCGTAGGTCTCCACGTCCAGGCAGTAGACGACCGCGTTGCGCCACCAGACGTCGGCGGTCTGCGTGAGCCTCACGAGGCGCTCCGCAGCTGCGGCAGGACCGTCGAGCCGAAGGCGTCGATCCAGGCGTCCTGCTCCTGGCCGACGTGGTGCAGGGCGATCTGGTCGACGCCGCAGTCGGCGCACTCGGCGAGCAGCGCGGCGTGCCGGCCCAGGTCGGAGGAGACGTTGACGACGGCCCGCACCTCCTCGATCCCGACGTGCGCGGAGACGGCGTCGAACGTCGCCGCGCTGTCGATGTCCCAGCAGGCCGGGGGCGGGAAGACGTTGCTGCCCCACTGCTGCACCGCGATCCGCTCGGCCGTCGCCTCGTCGGGGTCCCAGCTCAGGTGCACCTGGACGTGCACCGGGCCGCGGCCGCCCGCGTCCCGGTAGGCGCCGATCCGCTCGCGCAGCTGCTCGGGGGGCGCGCCGGTCGTGATCAGCCCGTCGGCCCACTCCGCGCACCAGCGCGCCGTCGCCACCGACACGGCCGCGCCGATGAGCGGCGGCGGCTCGGCCGGGCGGGTCCAGACCCGGGCCCGGTCGACGGTGACCAGCCCGTCGTGGCTGACCTCCTCGCCGCGCAGCAGCGCCCTGATGATGTCGACGCACTCCCGCAGCCGGGCGTTGCGGACCTCCTTGCGCGGCCAGCGCTGCCCGGTGACGTGCTCGTTGCTGGCCTCGCCGGTGCCCAGCGCCGCCCAGAACCGGCCCGGGTACATCGCCCCGAGCGTGCCGATGGCCTGGGCGATGATCGCCGGGTGGTAGCGCTGGCCGGGGGCGTTGACCACGCCGAAGGGGAGGTCGGTGGCCTGCAGCGCGGACCCGAGCCAGGACCAGGCGAAGGCCGACTCGCCCTGCCGCTCGCTCCACGGCGAGAAGTGGTCCGACGACATGGCCGCGTCGAACCCGGCGTCCTGGGCGCGTCGGACGGCGGCGAGCAGCGCGCTCGGGTGGACCTGTTCGTGGGACGCGTGGAACGCGTAGGTCGTCATGGGCGTCCGTACCCGCTCGGCGCCGTTCCCGCTCCGCCGAACGGGCGGACTTGGCTCAGCCCGGCTCGTCCAGGAGGTCGCGCAGCACCGCCAGCCCGTCGTGCACCTCGGTGAACGACGTCGACAGCGGCGCGAGGCCCAGCCGGATGCCGTCGGGCTCGCGGTAGTCCGGGATCACGCCGCGCGCCCACAGCCCGTCGAGCACGGCGCGGAAGCCGGGTCGGCGGATCGTGAGGTGCCCGCCGCGGCGCTCGGGGTCGCGCGGGGAGACCAGGTCGACGCCGCGCGGGGCGAGCCAGGCGTCCACCAGGTCCAGCGCGTAGGCGGTCAGCGCCCGGGACTTCGCCCGCACCGCGTCGATGCCCGCCTCCTCCAGCAGGTCCAGCCCGGCCAGCAGCGGGACGGCGGCCAGCACCGGCGGGGTGCCGCTGACGACGCCGCGCACCCCCGCCGCGGGGACGTACCCCGGCCCCATCGTGAACGGGTCGTGCCGGCCCATCCAGCCCTGCACCGGCTGGCGCAGCCGGTCGTGGTGCGCCCGGGCGACGTAGCCGAACGCGGGGGAGCCCGGCCCGCCGCACAGGTACTTGTAGGTGCACCCGACGGCGAGGTCGGCGCCCCACGCGTCCAGCTCCAGCGGCACGGACCCCACCGAGTGCGACAGGTCCCAGAGCACGCGCCCGCCCGCGTCGTGCACCAGCGCGGTGATCGCGGCGCCGTCGGCGACCCACCCGGACCGGTAGGCGACGTGGCTGAACAGCGCGAGCGCCGTGCGCGGGCCGACCGCGGCCGCCACCTGCTCCGGGGTCACGCCCGCGGCAGGGTCGGTCTCGATGGGGCGCAGCCGCGCCCAGCGCTCGGCCGCGATCCCCTCCAGCACGTAGCGGTCGGTGGGGAAGTCGTTCGTCTCGAACACGATCTCGTCGCGCCCGGCGGCGAGCCCGTCGTCCACGGCGGCGCGGGCGAGCTTGTAGAGCAGCACCGTCGTGGAGTCCGCGAGCACGGTCTGCCCGGGGGCGGCGCCCAGCGCGGCAGCGGCGATCCGGTCGCCCACCCGCTCGGGCCAGGACATCCACGGGTCCTCCGCCGCGGTCCAGCCGCGGATCAGCCCCTCGCCCCAGGCGCCCCGCACGAACGCGTCCAGCCGCTCCGGCACGGTGGCGACGGGGCGGCCCAGCGAGTTGCCGTCCAGGTAGGCGACGACGCCGGGGGCGGGAAGGAACCGGTCGCGGAATCCGGCCAGCGGATCCGCGGCGTCCAGTGCGGCGGCGCGGGACCTCATCGGCCGATCTCCGTGCGCACGGCGTACAGCTCGGGGAAGAACGTCAGGTCCAGGGCCTTGCGCAGGAACCCGACCCCGCTCGACCCGCCCGTCCCGCGCTTGAACCCGATCACCCGCTCGACGGTCTTGAGGTGCCGGAACCTCCACAGCTGCACGTTCTCCTCCAGGTCCACGAGCTCCTCGCAGGCCTCGTAGGCCTCCCAGTACCGGGTCGAGTCCTCGTAGATCGTGCGGAACACGGGCACCAGGTCCGGGGTGAACACGTGCGCCCGGGTGACGTCGCGCTCCAGCAGCGCCGCCGGG
>JAPLAT010000682.1 GCA_026393175.1 Pseudonocardiales bacterium | reverse complement strand
CATGCCGCGGGGGCGCGGGCCGTCGGGCCCGGCTCGGGCCGCCCGACCCCAAGATCGCCACGACTGGGACGTGAGCGCCACTGGTGGCCCTCGTGTCCCGGTCGCGGCGATCATGCGCGCGATCGGCCTACGGGGGCGGGGGTGTTCGGGGTCGGAGCGGTCCGCTGTGGGGCCCGCCGGGGGCGCGCTCGGCCGGCTCCCGCGCGCCGGTTCGTCGGCCGCTCGGCGCTGGTGCTGCGCGATGGGGCGGCGGGCGCGCCGGGCCGGGGGTGGAAGCCCGGACTGCGGCGCCGGAGCCGCCCGCCGGTGGGGAGACGCAGGCCGCGTCGGTGCATTCCGGGGAAGCCCGGGCCCGGCTTGGGCCGCCCGACCTCAAGATCGCCGCGATCGGGACGTGAGCGCCACTGGTGGCCTTCATGTCCCGGTCCCGGCGATCATGCGCGTCCGGCCCGTAGGGGCGGGGGTGTCCGGGGTCGGAGAGGTCCGCCGTGTGGCCGGCCGGGGGCGCGCCTGGCCGGCTCCCCGCGCGCCGGTTCGTCGACCGCGAGGCACCGGCGGCGGGCGCGGCCCCGGCGGGTGCGTGCGACCCGGCGGGTGCGCGCGGCCCTGCCGGGTGCGCGGTCCTGCCGGGTGTGCGGGGTCCTGCCGGGTGTGCGGGGTTCTGTCGGGTGCGCGGGCGGGCGTCCAGGGGTCGGTCAGCCGAGCAGGCCGCCGGTACTGAGCTCGGGGGTGGCGAGGTCGGGGAGGTCGACCGTCGTGCCGCCCAGCTCGAGGGACGGGGTCCGGACCTCGGCCGCGGAGACCTCGAGGCCGCCGTCGTCGGAGAGGTCGGCGTCGGGCAGGACGACCTCCGCCTCGCCGACGGGCCCGGCGTCGCCGGTGCGCAGGTCGGGGGTGTCGACGCCGCCCGCTCCGGTGTCGAGGGGCGGCCCGTCGCCGGAGGTGTCGAGGGTGACCGACGGGGCGCGGACGGCGAGCGGGGACACCGTCACCGGGGGCGCCACGGGCAGGTCGGCGGTCACGGGCGGGGTCGTGACCTCCGGGAGGGTGACGGTGGTGCTCCCGTCGCCGGGCCGGTCGACCACCGGCGGGACGGGGAGGCCCGGACCGGGGAGGGCCGGGCCATCGGGACCCGCCCCGCCGGGGGGCGGGACGGTCGGGAGCCCGCCGTCCGGGGCGGGGCCGCCCGGCAGGGCGCCGCTGGCTGCGGGGGGCAGGGGGCCGCCGGCGCCGGGGCCGTCGGTGGCCGGAGCGGGCGCGGTCACGCCCGGGGTGGCGGGCGTGCCGGGGGCGGACGAGGCGGCGCCGGTGGCGAGATCGCCCAGGGTGGTCGCGGTGGCCTGCGGGGGCACGTCGACGAGGCCGGCGGCGGAGGCCGCGAGCCCGAGAGCGCCCTCGCCACCGGGCGTGGCGACGACGAGGGAGGAGCCGCCGGACGGGCCGTCGGCCTGCGCGGTCCCCGACTCCGGGGCCGGGTCCCGGCCGGGGGTGTGCACCGACTCGCCCAGCACCGTCGCGCCGAGCACCGCCCCGGCGGCGACGAGCGCCCCGGTGACGGCGGTGCCCCGCCTGCTGACCTGCGGCCGCGGGGCCGAGAGCGACGGTTCGGGGAACGGGAGGTGCCCGCGCGGGGCCAGCGGCCCGGCGACCGCGTGCGGCGCACGGCGGCCCTCCCGGCGGAGCAGGGCGGCGACCGACAGCGGCTCGGTCGGCCCCGGCGTGTCGGCGGCCGGGGCTGCGGCGCC
>JAPLAT010000116.1 GCA_026393175.1 Pseudonocardiales bacterium | reverse complement strand
CATGAAGGCCGAGGGCTTCACCCGGCTCACCTACGAGCTGCACGAGGAGTGGGGCGTCACGCGGCTGACGGTGCGCCACGACGCGTCCGGGGCGCCGGGGGTCGCGGCGATGGTCGCCGGGCGGGGCGACGACACGAGCGCCGGCGCGGGCGGCGGCGGGTGGCCGTGGATCCTCAGCGACCTCAAGAGCCTGCTGGAGACCGGCACCGCGTTCACCCGCGCGACGCCCGCCTGAGGCACGGCGGCGTCCCGGCCCGGTGTCCCGGCCCGGTGTCGGGCCCGGTCCCCGGGTCGGCGCCGGGCCGATCCCGGTATCCGCGGGCGCCGGCCAGGCGGATCCCGCACCGGGGCGCCGGGCGCCGGGGCCGGTCTCCGTCGCCGCCCGGATCCGGGCGGGCCGCCGCCGCCCTAGCGTGGCTCGGGACCGGACCTCCCCGTCCGGCCGGAGCCGCCAGGAGGTGGACACGTGAACACCCACGACCCCGGGTTCGACGTCATCGGGTGCCCGCGGTGCGGTGCCCCGGCGGAGGTCGTCGACCGGTTCGACCTGACCAGCACCGACGGGCCGGTCGGCCACGTCCGGTTGCAGTGCGCGCGCCGGCACTGGCTCACCGCCCGGACCGAGGACCTCCCGTCCGGGGCACCCGCCGCGGCGCAGGTCCGGTCGGCGCGGGGGACGTCCGCACCGGCTGCCGAGCCGTGGCCGATCCCCTAGCGTCGGGCGGGTGGCCCGACCCGTTCGCGACCTCATGACCACGCGCGTCGTCACCGTCCGCTCCGACGAGCCGATCGCGGCGGCGGTGGACCGGATGACCCGCTTCGGGTTCAGCGCGCTGCCCGTCGTCAGCGCGTCGTCGCGGCTGGTCGGCATCGTCAGCCTGCTCGACGTGCTGCGCCACCGCGAGGGGCACCGCGCCGAGGGCACGGCCGCCGACGAGCGGCTGCCCGTCGAGCAGATCATGAGCCCCGACGTGCTGACCATGTCGGCCACCGCCAACTCCGCCGTCGTGGCCCGCCGCCTGCGCGAGCACGGGGAGCTGCGGGTGCTGCCGGTCGTGCAGGGCGGGCGGCTCGTCGGGGTGGTCACCCGGGGCGACCTGCTCCGCGACCGCCCCCGCGCGGGACGTCCCGGGCTGCTGGGCCGACTGCTCGGCGGCCGCGACCGCGACGAGGACGACGCGCTCGCCGCGCTCGCCCGGCCCCGCCGCGCCGGGCCCGCGCCGGACGGCGGCACCCCCGTCACGGCGGTGATGACCCGCGACGTCGTCACCGCGGGCCCGGGCGACCCGCTCACCCGGGCCGCGGAGCTGATGCTGCGGCACCGGCACACCGCCCTGCCCGTGGTGGACGGCGACGGCAGGCTGGTCGGGGTCCTCAGCGAGGCCGACATCCTCGCCGACCCGCTCGCCGGCCGGTCGGCGCACGCCACCGTCGGCTCGGTGATGACGCGCGCCGCGATCACCGTCGACGCCCACGCCACGCTCGGCGAGGCCCGGTCCGTGGTGGCCGACCGGGGCCTGCGCACGGTGCCGGTCGTGGACGGCGACCGGCTCGTCGGGGTGCTCAGCCGCAGCGACCTCGTCTGACCCGGCGCCGGGCGCGGGGGTCAGCGGGCGGGTGGGTCCAGCACGTCGGCGAGATGGGTGAGCGAGCGGACGAGGGTCCGGGCGTCGGGGGCGTCCCCGGCCGCGGCCCCGTCGCCCAGCCGCTCGCGCAGCGGCGCGTACATCCGCTCGGCCACCTCACGCCCCGCGTCGGTCAGCGTGACCGCGACGATGCGCCGGTCGTGCGGGGGCCGGGAGCGGCGGATCAGGTCGCGCCCCTCCAGCCGGTCGAGCAGGGCGGTGATGCTGCCCTGGGTGAGCCCGGTGCGGGCCTGGACGTCCCCGGCGCGGAGCGGCTGGTCGAACAGCAGCTCGCCGAGGGCGAGGATCTCGGCCAGGCCGAGGTCGAGCCGGTCGCCGAGCGCGAACCGGTAGGTGTCGATGCCGCGCGCCAGCCGGCGCAGCGCGACCAGGACCTCCGCGACGGCGTCGCCGCGTTCGGTGGATCCGCCGTTGTCCTGATCGGTCGCACCGCATGGACCATTGCTCCGCATTCGCCCCCCAACGACGACATACAGGCAGTCGAACTGTTTGCCCGTCGAGGTCTGAGGGCATCCGCTGACGTGAAGTGTCGCACCGACGACCGCCTCTCCGGTCCCGGGCTCCGCCCCGCCCGGCCGGGCCGGCACCCGGGCGATCCCGTTCCGCCCTCCCGGAGAGGCCCCGCCGTGTCCCTCGACCACGCGTCCGTCCCGCCCGTGCGCACCGCGCAGGGCCCCGCCGACCCGAGGGCGATCTACCGGTCTTTCGTCGACGAGCTCGCCGCCGACCCGGACCACGAAGACCTGCTCGACCGGATGACCGACGGCCACACCCCCGGCGAGCACGGCTGGTGCGCGAGCCCCGGGCACGCCGCCCACTGGCAGCGCTACCCGTGCAGCGTCGTGCGCCTGGCGCTGCTCGTCACCGGTACGCCGGTGACCCCGCTGCAGGCGGCGGGCCCGACCCCCGCCGCGCACCCACCCGCCCGCTCGGCCTGACCCCGGCCACCCCACCACGAGAGGCAGGACGCCGTGTCCCCCATGCCCCGTCCCCCGGCCGACCCGCCGGAGCTCACCGCCGCCGTCCCGGCCCCGAACGCCGGGGCGGGCCGGCGCGCCATCCTGCGCGGTCTCGACGGCCGCATCCTGCTGCTGCACCGGCAGATCCGGGCCGCGGGCCCGCTCGGCGCCGGCCCCGTCGCGCACCTGTGGGACGACATCGACCGCCTGCTCGAGCTGCGCCACTGGCTGCAGACGGGGACGGACCCCGCCGCCTGACCGCCCCGCCCGCGAGCGTCCGCGGGGCGCCGTCCGGGGCGCCGTCCGGGACGTTGTCCGGGCCGCGGCGGCCTGGCACACTGCGCACCGGCGTTCTCCACGCCGGACCTCCTGACCGGGCCTCCCCACGCGGCCCGGCGCCGCGGAGGCGCAGGGGACCTCGGGAGCCTCGGAGGCCGCGCACCGGCTCGAACCGACCAGCCGCCGGCGGCATCCGGGGCGTGGGGTCGGATGCCGGCCCACCCGGCGGCGGGAGGTCCGACCGTGACCCGTCAGAAGCAGCTCAAGTCCCGCATCCGGGCCCGCATGGCCCGCACCGGCGAGAGCTACACCACCGCCCGCCGGCACGTCGCAGGCGACACCGCGCCGCGACCGACCGGCCCGGCGCCGGCCCAGGGGCGACACCCCGTGTCCGCGGCCCTCGCCGGGGTGCTCGCCCACCACGGCGTGCGGGCGGCGGGCGCGCCGCTGTCGGAGGAGCTGCTGTTCGGGCCGGCCGGCGGCCCCGGCGCCGGCTACATCCTGTGGGAGTTCGCGCACGACGGCTCGCGCCCGGTCGTCCTGGGGTTCTCCTCCGAGTGGCAGTACCACGACCGCGCCCCCCTCGCCGCCCTGCGCCGCCTCGGCGTCCCGGCCCGGGTGAGCCGCACCGCGGGCGCCGTCGGGGCCTCCCGCGCCCTCGCGGACACCGTCGCCGCGGGCCGGCCCGCGCTCGTCTGGCCGGACCGGTACCGGATCGGCCTCTGGCACCTGCCGAGCGGGTACGACGGCGCGGGCGGCCACCCGGTCGCCGTGCACGCCCGCACCGGCGCGGGCTACGCCGTGCACGACCGCGGCCCTTCCCCGTTCACCGTCCCCGCCGCGGATCTGGACGACGCCCGCGCCCGGGTGGGCTCCTACCGCAACCTGCTCGTCGTCCCCGACCCCGACCGGGCCGAGATCCCCGGGCACGTCCTGCGCGACGGCCTGCTGGACGGGTGGCACGACGCCGTCGAGCGCCTCGCCCGCCCCTCCACCTCCTTCAGCCTGCCGGCCTGGCACAAGTGGGCCCGCCTCGTCACCGACCGCGGCGCGGCGAAGGGGTGGCCCGCGGTGTTCGCCGACGGCCGCGGCCTGACCGGGGCGCTCGCGTCGATCTGGGAGGGGGCCTCCCCCGCCGGCATGACGGGCGGGAACCTGCGGGACCTCACGGCCGACGCCCTCGAGGCCGCCGCACCCGTCCTGGACCTGGACCTCTCCGGCCCGGCGGAGGGCTGGCGCGCCGCCGCCGCGGCGTGGACGGCGGTCGCGGACGCCGCCCTGCCCGCCGACGTGCCGGAGTTCGCGCGCCTGCGGGAGCTCACCGCGGGCCTGTACGGGGCGGTGCTCGCCGACGGCGACGCCGGGCGCGCGGACGCCGCCGCGACGGCGGCCGAGCTGTGGGCGCTGCGGGCCGGTCTCGACGCCCGGCCGCCGCTGAGCTCCGGTGAGCGCGACGACCTGTTCGCCGCCCTGGCCGCGGCCCTGCACGCGGTGCACGCCGCG
>JAPLAT010000536.1 GCA_026393175.1 Pseudonocardiales bacterium | reverse complement strand
CTCGCTTCACCGGCAGACCCTCGCCACCGGCATCGGATGCTTGATCACCGGGGAGATATCTGGCCGCCAGCGGGGAGAACACTGGCCGTCACCGGGGCGGTAAATGGCCGCCTACGGGGAGTTTGGACTGGCCGCTGTCAGACGGGCGGCTCGTGCTCGCGGTGGACGTCAGCCCGTGGCTGCGCTCGGACGCACCGACCAGCGCCGAGAGGTTGTTCTGTCACGTCTACGGCCGCGGGAAGGGCCAGGCCCAGATGATCCCGGGCTGGCCGTACTCCTTCGTCGCCGCGCTGGAGCCCGGCCGCACCTGCTGGACCGCCCTGCTGGATGCGGTCCGGCTCGGGCCCGCCGATGACGCCACCGCGGTGACTGCCCGGCAGCTGCGCGCTGTCATCACCCGGCTGACCACGGCCGGGCACTGGCACGAGGGCGACCCGAACATGCTGATCGTGATGGACTCCGGCTACGACGTGACCCGGTTGGCGTTCGTCCTGGCCGATCTCCCCGTCGACGTCCTCGGCCGGATCCGCTCCGACCGGGTACTGCGCCTGCCCAAGCCGCCCCGGCTCCCCGGCACCGTCGGTCGTCCGCCCAAGCATGGACCGGAGTTCGCCCTGAGTACCCCGGCCACCTGGCCCGAGCCGGCGCACACCACGATCACCGAGACCACCCGCTACCGGACCGCGACCGCCTCCAGCTGGGACCGGGTCCATCCCCGGCTCACCCACCGTGGGTGCTGGCTGGACCACGACGGCGCCCTACCGGTCATCGAGGGCACCCTGATCCGACTGCACGTCGATCACCTGCCCGGGGACCGTGACCCGAAGCCGGTGTGGCTGTGGTCCTCGACCACCGACGCCACCACCGCAGAGATCGACCGGTGCTGGCAGGCGTTCCTGCGCCGATTCGATCTCGAGCACACCTTCCGGCTGGCCCGCTCACCACCACGTTTCTCTAGGCGATTCACGGCCCGGCAGCCGACCGCACCGCCCTGACCTCGGGCTTCACACCGCCAAGGTCTCCAGACAAGCCGAATTACGCGGAACGCGGGCTCGACCGCAGGCGACCACCCCGAACGGCCCGTCCGCGCGTTGTCCCACCTGATCGCGTACACGTCGGTGCGGGCGGCGAACAGCGTGCGGAAGAACCGGACCTTGTCCGGCCCGGTCGACGACGCCGTCACCGGACCGGGCTGGTCGAGGAACAGCCCCGTCTGCGCGGCAGCGGGAAGGCGCGCCTGCTCGGGCGTCAGGTCCAGCAGCCGTCGCAGCCGCGCGTTCTCCGCGCGCAACGCCGCTACCTCGGCCTCGGGCGAGGACGATGCTGAGCTCGTCACGGCCCGGCGTACCCGAGCCGTTCAAAATGCGCCCGGGTCGACACCCCGCGCCGTCCAGCACCCTGGCTCGCCAGCACCACCCGCACCGGCCTCCACATCTTCGACAGCCGCTGAACCTTGACACAAGAACCGCAGCGGGGCGACCGTGCTCCACACCGTGCCGACCACACACGCCGACCCGCGGTCGCCCGGGGATCAGCCCTCCGGAAGGCCGACGACCAGGCCGCGTCCGGCGGCGGATCACCTTGCCCAGCGCCGGTACGCCTCGATCCACTGGGCACCGGGCGGAGGCGGCGTCGGCAGCGGGAGGTCCAACACCAGGATCGCCTGACGGATCCCGCCGCGCGAGCAGCGGGCGAGGATGTGCCCACGACCAGTCAGATCGAGGTCCTCGACGGTGACTGCGACTCCAAGCACGGTCGTCTGGAACGGCACGGCGAGCTCGTCGACCATCACGCTGTAGAGGCCGGTGACCTGCTCGTGCTCGTCGTAGCAGTCGACGGTGGCCTCCGCGATCAGCGCGTCGAGCTCGGCCACACTGAGTCCGCTCATCGCGGGAGGGTACCGACCGCGGACCGGTGCCCGGTGGGGTGGCGCGAGCACCGGCCTCGGTATCGTCGCGGCCCGCGGAAGGTCGCCGCGAGAACCGACCGCCGCAGTCGAGCCACAGCGGGTGGAGGATCCGTGCCAGCACGATCACCGGCAGTGAACGCCCTGTCCCCGGTGGAGAAGGCTGAGCTGCTCGACGCTCTGCTCACCGCGCGACCCGAACTGCGAGGGCAAGCCGAGGAGCTCGCAACCCGGCGGCTCTCACAGGTGGACCCGACCGGGGTCGCCGACGGCGTGGAGTCAGCGCTGCGATTCGTGGAGATCGACGAACTCAACGGCCGGGCGGGACACCGACCGGGTATCGGCTACTTGCATCCGGTGGACGCCGCCGCCGAGATCCTCGACGAACTGCTGCAGCCGTTCCTCGACGATCTGCAGCGGCACGCACGGCTGGGCATGACGGTCGCCGCCACGGAGGTGGCGGTGGGCATCCTGCATGGCCTGTACCGATGCCGGGACGGCGGCTCGGAGTCCCTGCTCGAGTACTCGCCCGACTTCGCGGACGAGCGAGCAGAGCAGATCGTGCGGCAGTGCCGCGCTCTGGCGGTGCACCTTCCGGTCGCCGACCTCGTCGATGCCCTGCCGGGTTGGGAACCACTGTTCGGTCACGGATGGTCGATGCGATGAGTGAGGCAGGCTGGTCCCCCGCCGGCAGCGACGGCACCTACCAGTACGCGACAGCGGCCCTCTCGGTGTTCTGGCCCGAGGAGCAGTTCCGCATCCTGGTAGCGCGATGGCCGCACCTGGCCGCTCGCGTGGGCGCGACGTGGGACGAGCACCGCCGCCGTGTCGAGCAGCACCGCGCGTTCCTGGACCAGGAGGGACTGCGCTTCCAACAGCTACCTGGAGACGTGTCCAGTTTAGTGACCTTCCTCGCCGCGCGGAAGGTCACGAAACCCGGTGACGACGACCTCAACGCCTACCCGGACCTGCGCACCGTCACGACCCCGATGACGGCGTGGCCGCCGGCACGAACCGCGCCGTGCTGGTGCGGCTCGGGACGCAAGTACAAGCAGTGCTGCCGCCGGTACGGGCTCGGCACCCTGGTCGTCGGCAACATCAGGACTTGAGGCCGTCGCGCAGGTGGCCGTCGCTGATCGATCAGCCTGCCCATCCTCCGGTGACTCCGCCCGGGGATCGAACGACGGCACTTGAGTGCCCGCGGCCGCTCGTATGTCCTCGGCGACCCCGGTAAGCCCCGATAGTGTGTGGAAGGAGGAGGCAGCATGACGATCGTGGCGGATGAAGCGGAGGAGTACCGGATCCCGCTCTACACGCAGCCGCAGGCTGCGCAGATCATCGACGTGCGCCCAGAGACCCTGCGCAACTGGGCGCGCGGATACGCCTACAAGACCCTCGGCGGGGTCGTCGAAGCGTTCCCGATGATCACCACCACGCGCAGCGGCAGCGGGCGGGCGCCATCAGTCCCCTTCCTCGGCCTCGCCGAGGCATACGTACTCGCGGCATTTCGAGCGGCAGGCGTCCCGATGCAGCGGATCCGCCCGGCGATCCAATGGCTCGACGAACACATCGGGCTTCCCGCAGCATTGGCGAGCGAGCGCCTCAAGACCGACGGCGCGGAGATCCTCTACGACTTCAGCCGGCAGTCCGCTGCTACCGACGATCGGGTCGTGGACGACATCGGCGACCTGGTCGTGGTCCGCAACCAACAGCGGGTCTTCGCCCCACTCGTGAGCCGTTATCTGCAGACGATCTCGTACCGAAACGGCTACGTGGAGCTCATCCGGTTGCCCCGATACGAGCAGGTGGAGGTCACCATCGACCCCCGGATCAACTCGGGAAGGCCGACCATCGCCCGGCGCGGCCTGCGTGTCGCCGACGTCGTGTCCCGGCTTGCCGCGGGTGAACCCGCCGCGCAGGTCGCGGCGGACTACGCCCTGACCACCGACGAGGTCCGGGCGCTGGTCGCCACGCGGATGTGATCTGATGCCGACTGCGGCCGTCGACGAACCGCGGTTCTTCCTCGACCGCGGCCTCGGGTCACAGATCGTGCCGACCACCCTACGAGCCCGGGGATGGTCCCTCACCACGATGGACGAGCGGTACGGCACGGATCGGAGCCAAGCCGTCGGCGACGAGGAGTGGATCTCGGACGCAGCCGTCCGGGGAGAGATCCTGCTGTGCAAGGACCGAGCCGTCGCTCGCAATGTCGCTGAGGCCAGGGCCATCTACATGCACGACGCCCGGGTGTTCGCCCTCGCCCGGGCCGACCTCACCGGGCCGGCGATGGCTGCACTGCTCCTGGACGCAGAGCAACGCCTTCTCCGGATGGCTGTTCGCGCCCGAGGCCCATACGTGGTGTCCATCTCCCCGAACGGCCTGACCCGCCTCCGACTCGCCTATCCGTTGCCCGGCGGCCGGTAGCACCGAGACAGGTTGATCTACTCGGAAAGCAGCAGGTCAGCGCGGTGCAAGACGGTGGGGTTATGGTGCAACTCGGTCCTCGGACACCACACAGTTGCATCCCTGCGTCAGGCAGGGGTTCATGTGGCTCACGATAGCCCACCAGGTTGCGTAGGCCGGGTGAGATCGTCGGTAGCTGTGGATGATGTGTACTTGCGCCCAGCCAGGACGACAAGTGCTGGCTTCAGGGGCACCGGCTCCGGCGGCTGTACCAGCGCGAGCGGATCCTTGCACATGAACTCGGGCGTCGGGTGGAGCCTTACACCCGGCGGCCCGCCTCTGATGCGTGCCTCGCCGCCGTCGACACGACGCGAGCACGACCCCTTCACGGGCCCAGCACACCGCGCCTCGACCCAGCGCGCATCGGCAGCCTCTGCGGCAGTCAGACCTACCCGGCCCGCTCGATGGCAGCGCGAGCACGTGATGTGGGGCGCGGATTTTGTGGCGCGGCGGTCTGCCGCTGCGTCGCATCGGCGGTGGGAGCGGGCGCCGCGGGAGTAGCGAAGAGTCGTGCTGCGGTTCGAGCGGCGCGCTCGCAGGCGCGCTCGTCCGGGGTCGGCGGGAACACCGTCGCGGCCAGGTGATCTGCTCGCCGGAACGCCACCAGCGTCGAGCGGAGCGCGGCGTGGTCGCGCACGTCGAACCCGATGCGGCCGAGCGTGACCCACAAACCGGTCCGGCGGCCGGGTACCTGATCGAGGCGGGCCCCGGCGGGCGGGGCCTCGGCGGCTTCCATCATGACGACCGGCTCGGCGACGCCGGCCACCGGCATCACCCGGGTCGGGTCCGATCGGACCGGCAACGACCTGGCCTGGCGTGCGCCGGACTGCCACGCCTGGTGGAAGCTCCGGGCGGTCTCGGCGTCCAGTATGTAGATCAGGGCCCCGCCGACACGCACACTGACCGTGGCACCTTCCGTCCCCGGCCGGTGGGCCACAACCGCGATGTCCTGCGGGCCCACCAGCGAGACGACGAC
>JAPLAT010000316.1 GCA_026393175.1 Pseudonocardiales bacterium | reverse complement strand
GCGCTCGCTCGCCCCGGCGCTGCACCTGGACGTGGGCGACCGCGTCAACCACGACAAGTACGGCCTGGGCACGGTCGTGGCCTCCGACGGGGCGGGCGTGCGGGCCACGGTCACCATCGACTTCGGCAGCGCCGGCACCGTCCGGCTCATGCTCATCGGCGGCGTGCCCCTGCAGAAGCTGTAGGGCCCGGCTCCCGCCGGGTTCAGCCCTCGATGCGGCAGAGCACGGCGCCCTGCCCCACCGACGCGCCGGGCGCGGCGGCGATGCCGGCCACGACGCCGTCCTTGTGCGCCGTCACCGGGTTCTCCATCTTCATCGCCTCGACGACGGCGACCAGGTCGCCGCGGCGCACCCGGTCGCCGTCGGCGACGGCGATCCGCACGACGGTGCCCTGCATCGGCGCGGGCACGCCGTCGCCGGAGACGGCGGTACCCGACCGGACGCCGCGCTCGGCGGCGCTGCGGCGCACGGACCCGGCGGTGGCGGGGTCGAGCGCGGCCAGCCCGGGCAGTGCGACGACGTGCGGGCGCCCGCCGACCTGGATCGTCACGGTCGTGCCGTCCGGGTCCCCGCCCTCGCCGTCGGCCGGGGGCGCCGGGGCGGCGAACTCGGTCTCGATCCAGCGGGTGTGCACGGCGAGGCCGTCGAGCGCGACGAACGCGGGGTCCTCGACGACGGCCCGGTGGAAGGGCAGCACCGTCGGCAGCCCCTCCACGCGGAACTCCGCCAGCGCCCGGCGGGCCCGGGCGAGCGCCTGGCGCCGGTCGGCCCCGGTGACGACGAGCTTGGCCAGCAGCGAGTCGAACTGCCCGCCGACGACGGTGCCGGCCGCCACCCCGGCGTCGACGCGGATCCCCGGCCCGGACGGCGGCTCCCAGCGCGTCACGGTGCCGGGGGCGGGGAGGAACCCGCGGGCTGGGGGAACGGCGCGGGGTCCTCCTCGACGAGCCGGGGGGCGTGACGGCCCCGGTCGCGCGGGGCGCCTGCGGCCGGTCGCCCGCGCCGCCGGACCCGTCGCGCCGCGGGCGTATGCCGGCTCCCGCGCAGGGGTATTGCCCACAGCGCTGATGCACCCGTCCCGGGAGAGGCCCCCATGACCCACGCCGCCACCGTGATCGAGCTGCCGTCCGGGGAGACGATGCCCGTGCTCGGCCAGGGGACCTGGTACCTCGGCGAGCGCCCCGCGCGGCGGCAGGACGAGCTGGCCGCCCTGCGCACCGGGCTCGACCTGGGCCTCACCATGATCGACACGGCGGAGATGTACGGCGCGGGCGCCGCCGAGGAGCTCGTCGGCGAGGCGATCGCCGGACGGCGCTCCGAGGTCTTCCTGGTCGACAAGGTCCTGCCGTCCAACGCGAGCAGGCGGGGGACCGTGGAGGCCTGCCGCCGCAGCCTGCGCCGGCTCGGCGTCGACCACATCGACCTCTACCTGCTGCACTGGCGCGGCAGGCACCCCCTCGGCGACACGATCGAGGCGTTCGCCGAGCTCGTCGACGCCGGCGACATCGGGCGCTGGGGCGTGAGCAACTTCGACGTCTCCGACATGACGGAGCTGTTCGTGGCCGGCGGGGACTCCTGCGCGACCAACCAGATCCTCTACAACCTCACCCGCCGCGGGCCCGAGTACGACCTGCTGCCGTGGCTGCGCACGCACCGGATCCCGGTGATGGCGTACTCGCCGATCGAGCAGGGCAGGCTGCTCGGCCACCCGCGGATCGCGGAGGTGGCCGCCCGGTACGGGGCCACCCCCGCGCAGGTCGCGCTGGCGTGGCTGCTGCGGCAGGAGGGCGTCGCGGCCATCCCCCGCTCGTCGCGGCCCGAGCACACCCGGGAGAACGCCGAGGCGCGCGCCGTGCACCTGGGCGAGCAGGACCTCGCGGAGCTCGACGAGGCCTTCCCGCCGCCGACCGGCCCGCGGCCGTTGGAGGTGCTGTAGGGGCGCCTGCCGGGGCTCAGAAGCCGAAGACGCCGCGCTCCTGCAGGTAGGGCCGCGGGTCGAGCGGCGTGTCGTCGGCGTCGTAGACCTCGAAGTGCAGGTGCGGGCCGGTGGAGAAGCCGCGGTTGCCGATCTCGGCGATCTCCTCGCCCGCCTCGACCTGCTGGCCCTCGCGGACGAAGAAGCGGTTGACGTGCCCGTACACGGTCTTCGAGCCGTCCGCGTGGCGCAGCACGACCCACTGGCCGAACCCGCTCGCGGGCCCGGCCTTCTCCACGACGCCGTCGGTGAACGCGTAGATCGGCGTGCCGATCGGGCCGGCGATGTCGATGCCGTTGTGCGAGCGGCCCCAGCGCGCGCCGAACCCGGAGGTGTAGCGGCCGGTGGTGGGCTGCACGAAGACGTCGTCGCCGATGAGGTTGGCCAGCGGGGCGCCGAACGACAGCGCCGAGTCCAGCAGCGCCTGGCGGCGGGAGAGCTCCTGGCCGATCTCGACGGCCTTGGTGAGGTTCTGCACGTCGACCTGGGTGCCGGCGTCCATGCCCATGACGGAGGCGGGGAGCAGCTGGTCGCCGCCGATCGCGTCGACGGCGAACGCGGCGGTGGTCGTCTCGGCCACCGGGGCCAGCGCGCTGAGGGTGATCGGCAGCGGCTCGGGCGTCTCGACCAGCGGCGTCACCAGCGTCTGCCCGCCCGCGACGACCGCGCCCGTCGCCACGGCCGCGACGGTGATCCGGCCGCGGACGGACGCGGCGGGGGGCGCGGGGAGGCGGTGCACGCCGGCGCCGGCGGGCGGGACGGGCGGTCGCGACCGGCGCGGGG
>JAPLAT010000553.1 GCA_026393175.1 Pseudonocardiales bacterium | reverse complement strand
CCCGACGCGCCCGCGCTCGTCGATGCGGGGCTCGACGGGGACGGGACCCGCCTCACCCACCGCGAACTCGCCGACCGGGCCGACGCCGCTGCCGCACGGCTGCTCGACCTCGGTCTGTCCCGGGGCGACCGGATCGTCGTGCAACTCGGCAACGGCTGGGAGTTCGTCGTCCTGACCCTGGCCTGCCTGCGGGCCGGGATCGTGCCGGTGATGGCGCTGCCCGCGCACCGCCGCACCGAGCTCGCCTACCTGGCCCGGCACGCCGAGGCCACCGCCATCGCCGTGCCCGACCGGATGCGGGACTTCGACCACCAGGGCCTCGCCCACGACCTCGCGGGCGAGGTCGGCGAGGTCACCGGCGGTCCGTGGCACGTCCTCGTCGCGGGCGCCGACCTCGCGCTCGGCAGCGTGGACCTGCGCGCGCTCTGCGGCCCCGGCCCTGCGACGGACGTCCCCGGCCCGGACAGCGGCGACGTCGCGGTGTTCCTGCTGTCCGGGGGCACGACCGGGCTGCCCAAGCTCATCGCCCGCACCCACGACGACTACGCCTACAACGCCCGGCGCAGCGCGGAGGTGGCCGGGATCGACGCGGGGTCGGTCTACCTGGTGAGCCTGCCCGCCGGGCACAACTTCCCGCTGGCCTGCCCGGGCATCCTCGGGACGCTGCTGGCCGGGGGGCGGGTGGTGATGCTGCCCTCGCCGGAGCCGGGGCGCGCGTTCGCGACGATCGCCGCGGAGGGCGTGACGCACACCGCCGTCGTCCCCGCCGTCGCCGGGCGCTGGCTCGACCACGCCGCGGAGCACGGGCCGCCGTCGCCGCTGCGGGTGCTGCAGGTCGGGGGCGCGCGGCTGGCCGACGAGCTGGCCCGCAAGGTCGCCCCGGTGCTCGGGTGCACGCTGCAGCAGGTGTTCGGGATGGCCGAGGGGCTGCTCAACTACACCCGCCTCGACGACCCCGACGACGTCGTCTGCACCACGCAGGGCCGACCGATGTGCCCCGACGACGAGGTCCGGCTCGTCGACGAGATGGACCGCGACGTCCCCGAGGGCGAGCCCGGGTCGCTGCTCACCCGCGGCCCCTACACCCCGCGGGGCTACTACAAGGCGGCCGAGCAGAACGCCCGCGCGTTCACCGAGGACGGCTGGTACCGCTCGGGTGACATCTGCCGGCGCACGCCCGGGGGCAACCTGGTCGTGGAGGGCCGGGACAAGGACATGATCAACCGGGGCGGGGAGAAGATCTCCGCCGAGGAGGTCGAGAACCTGGCCTACCAGCTGCCCGCGGTCGCGCAGGTGGCCGCTGTGGCCATGCCGGACCCGGAGCTGGGGGAGCGGGTCTGCCTCTACGTGGTGCCCCGGCCCGGCGCGACGGTGACCCTGCAGGAGATCCGAGAGGCGATGGACGGCATGGGCGTGGCCCGGTTCAAGCTGCCCGAGCACCTGGTGCTGGTCGACGAGCTGGCCGCCACCAAGGTCGGGAAGATCGACAAGAAGGCGCTGCGGGCCGACATCGCCGAGCGGCTCAGCGGGGCACCCGCATGAGAGGCGTGGACGGACCCGGGAGAACCACCGCAGGGCCGAGGATGCCCTCCTCGAACGGGACGTCGACGCCGATCGCCGCGAGCGGGGGCCGCGGCAGGTCGAACTCGCGCGAGGCCTGATCCACGCCGGCGAGGAACTCGTCGTCCATGCTGCGCCCATTGCGCCGTCGATCTCCATGTACCGCGCCTCGGGCAGGGCCTTGCGGGTGGTGCCTGCTGGCGGTCATGGCCGTGCGGTGGTGTTCGGCGGGCGGCTCGCGCAGGTCGCGGTGGACCGCACACCGTGCCGCTGCGGCACGGTCGACCTCGTGTGCGCGGGCCGGACGGGGTCGGGCCGGGCGCGCAGCAGCAACCCGACGCGGCGCAGGACGTCGGACTGGGCAGGGTTGTAGAGATCGCGCACGGCCTCGTCGAGGGTTCGGGCGGCGGTGGGGCTCATCCCGGTGATCCCACTGCGCAGGCGGGGGAGCATCACGCGCAGCGTCCGGCTCGGCGGCAGCAGCCTGGAGGAGAGCTCGTGGCGGGCCGCGGCATCGGCATCGGCGGGGAGCTGGTCGAACGCGGTCGCCGCCGGGTTGGGCGGGAGGCCGCGCAGCGTGTCGACGAAGTCGGTGACCACCGCGAGGTCGAGCACCCTGGTCAGGACGACCAGCAGGGCGCGGTCGGCGGCGGACAGGTCGGTGCCGGAGATCCGCGCGGCCAGCGCGGGCGGCAGATCGGTGGGCGCGGCCTCCCGGAGGATCCGGCGGACCTCGGTGCGGACGCCCTGCAGCCGGTCGAGGGTCCGGGCGAGGTGGGCGTCGAGCTCGCGGAGCGCCTCGCGGGGGTGCTGGTCCGCGTCGCCCAGCTCGGCGACTGCGGCAGGGTGAGCCCGAGGTCGGCCAGGCGTGTGATCCGCAGGACCCGGACGAGGTGGGCGACGCCGTACTGCTTGTAGCCGTTGGTACGGCGTCGGGGTTCCTCGAGGAGGCCGACGTCGTGGTAGTGCCGCACTGCTCGCACGGTGGTGCCGGCGAGGTCGGCCAGCTCACGGGTGCTCCAGGTCACTGCTGATCCTCCCTGGGTCGTCGGTGGGTCAGGTGTGCGCGAGCCGGCCGGCGGTCGGCTCCGACCACCCGCCCCACAGGCCGTGCAGCTCCCGGTGCACCAGGGCGCGGACGGCGCCCGGCCGGCGGACCGGACAGGCGGGCCCACGGCGGTTGCGCGCTCCCCGGTCGTCGGGCTGTGGGGTGCCAGCCTCCCGAGGACGACGCCCCCGTCGCGTCGGTGGACGTCCCTGATCCGGGAGGCGAGCCCGGCACGGGAAGGTCAGGGCGGCGACGACCCGTCGGTGTCCGTGAGGTTCGCATCGGTGACAATCACCGCATCGACCCGTGCCGACGCCAGGGAGGTCCAGGCGATGCTCGTGGGGCGGCGGGCCGAGCACGCGGCCGTCGAGCACCTGCTCGCCCGGGCGCAGGGCGGCGACAGCGGCGTGCTGGTGCTGCGCGGGGAGGCCGGCGTCGGCAAGACCGCGCTGCTGCAGCAGGTGCGTGAGACCGCTGTGGCCGCCGGGTTCCGGGTCCGGGACGCGGTCGGGGTGGAGGCCGAGGCGGAGTTCGCGTTCGCGGGCCTGCACCAGTTGTGCGCCCCGTTGCTGGCCCGGGCGGCCGTGCTGCCGGAGCCCCAGCAGGCCGCACTCGGGGTCGCGTTCGGGATGCGCGACGGCGCCCCGCCCGAGCGGTTCCTGGTGGGGTTGGCGGTGTTGAGCCTGCTGGCCGAGGTGGCCGAGGCCGGGCCGTTGCTGTGCCTGATCGACGACGCGCAGTGGCTGGACCAGGCGTCCGCGCAGGTCCTGGCGTTCGTCGCGCGGCGGGTGGCGGCCGAGCGGGTGGTGCTGGTGTTCGCGCTGCGTGACCCCGCCGGGACCGACGTCGAGGCGTTCACCGGTCTGCCGGAGCTGCGGCTGGAGGGGCTCGGGGAGGCCGACGCCCGGGCCGTGCTGGCGACCGCGGTGCCGGCACCGATGGACGACGCGGTGCGTGACCGGATCGTCGCCGAAGCGCGCGGCAACCCTCTCGCACTGCTGGAGTTCGCCCGCGGTGCCCCGGCGGCCCGGCTGGCCGGCGGCTTCGAGCTGCCCGACGTGCTGAGCGTCCCGCACCGCGTGGAGGGCGGTTTCCGGCGCACCGTGGGCGACCTGCCGCGGGACACGCAGCTGTTGTTGCTGGTCGCCGCGGCCGAACCGACCGGCGACGCCGCGTTGTTGTGGCGAGCGGCCGCGGAGCTCGGGATCACCGACGAGGCGGCGCCGCCCGCGGAGGCGGCCGGGCTGCTGGAGCTCGACGGCCGGGTGCGGTTCCGGCACCCGCTCGTGCGTTCGGCGGTCTACCGGGCCGCGACGCCGCCGGACCATCGCCGCGTCCACGACGCGCTGGCCACCGCGACCGACCCGAGGGCCGATCCGGACCGCCGCGCCTGGCACCGTGGGCAGGCGGTGCTCGGCAGCGACGAGGACGCCGCCGCGGAGCTGGAGCGCTCGGCCGTGCGGGCTCGGGCTCGCGGCGGGTTGGCCGCATCGGCGGCGTTCCTGCAGCGCGCCGCCGAGGTGACCCCCGGGCGGGCCGTCCGTGCGGGACGGGCGCTGGAGGCTGCGCAGGCCAGGCACGAGGCCGGTGCGGCCGACGCGGCGCTCGAGCTGCTGGCGCTCGCGGCGGCCGGCCCGCTGGACGCCCTGCAGCAGGCCCGGCTCGAGCTGCTGCGCGCCCGGATCGCGTTCGACCGGACCCGTGGCAGCGAGGTGCCGGGAATGCTGCTGGACGCGGCCGAGAAGCTCGCCCCGCTCGACGCGGCGCTGTCGCGCGAGACCTATCTGCACGCGCTCGACGCGGCCATCCTCACCGGCGGCCTCGGCGACGGCCGTGGCCTGTCGGAGGTGGCCCGAGCGGCCCGGGCCGCACCCCCACCCCCCGGACCGCCGGGACCTGCCGACGCGTTGCTCGACGGGCTGGTGACGATCTACACGCGAGGGTTCGCGGCCGGCGTCCCCGAGCTCCGCCGCGCGCTCGAAGCCTTCTGCTCCGACGATCCCTCGACCGGGGGCGCGGGCGACGGCGGCAGCCGCCGCTGGCTGTGGCTGGCCAGCCGCACCGCGCTGATGCTGTTCGACGACGAACTGCTCCACGAACTGGCCGGCCGGCACGTCCGGCTCGCTCGCGAGGCCGGCGCGCTGGCCTCGCTCCCCGCCGCGCTCCTGTTCCTGTCGGCACTGTCGGTGCTCGAGGGCGAGCCGGCCGTGGCCGCCGACCTGATCGCCGAGGAGGCCGCCATCAGGCAGGTCACCGGGAGTGTGCCGCTGCGCTTCGGCCGGCTGGTCCTGGCGGCGTGGCAGGGGCGCGAGGCCGAGACCCTCGAGATCCACGCCGCCGCCGTCCGGGAGGCGACCGTCCGCGGGAACGACGCCGAGGTGGCGCTGGCGCACCTCTCCGAGGCGGTGCTCCACAACGGCCTGGGCAACTACGCGGCGGCACTGGACGCCGCGGAGCGGGCCTGCGCGTCCCCCGACCCGCCGCACGTCAGCCCGGCCCTCCCCGAGCTCGTCGAGGCCGCCGCCCGCGCCGGGCAGCCCGAGCGTGCGGCCGCCGGCCTGGAGCAGCTCGACGTGCGGGCCCGCGCCGACGGCACCTCGTGGGCGCTCGGGCTGGCCGCGCGCTCGCGGGCGCTGACCGGCACCGGACCCGCCGCGGAGAAGCAGTACCGCGAGGCGATCGAGCTGCTGCGGACGTGCCGGATGACCGTCTACCTCGCCCGCACGCACCTCGTCTACGGGGAGTGGTTGCGTCGTGAGGGCCGCCGTCAGGACGCCCGCGAGCAGCTCCGCACCGCGCACGAGATGCTGTCGGCCGCGGGAGCGGCCGCGTTCGCCGCCCGCGCCGCCCGCGAGCTGCGCGCCACCGGCGAGCACCCCCGCGGACGCTCCGCGCGGCCGTCGGATGCGCTGACCGCCCAGGAGCTGCAGATCGCACGCATGGTGGCCACCGGTGCGACGTCGCGGGAGGTCGGCGCCCAGCTGTTCCTCAGCCCGCGCACGATCGAGGCGCACCTGCGCAGCATCTTCCGCAAGCTGGGCATCACCTCGCGCCGGCAGCTGCGGGACCTGCCGACCCTGTGATCGGACCGGTCGGGGAGCACCCCCGGAACACGGTGACCGGCGACCGCGTCGCGCACCGCCGCGGAGCGCGCGACGGCGGGCCGGCCGCGGTGGTCCGGATCCTTCCGTGGTCGGGGCGCCCGGACGGTGCGATGATCCCCGCGGGGTGAGGGGGACGCGGGTGCTGCCCGACGACGTGCGGACGTTCCAGGCGGTGGCGAGGCACCTGTCGTTCGTCCGGGCGGCCGGCGAGCTGCACGTCACCCCGCAGGCGGTCAGCGCCCGGATCCGCAGGCTGGAGCGCCGGCTCGGTCTCGCGCTCTTCCACCGCACGACCCGGCAGGTGCGGTTGACCGTCGAGGGCGAGGTGCTGCTGGGCGGCCTGAGCGAGGCCGACGCGATCGTCGACCGGACGTTGCAGGCGCTGCGCGGGCCGGCGCGGACGGCCGCCCCGGCACGTCTCGACATCGGCCTGTACGACTTCCTGCCCCACCGCATCGCCCCGCGGCTGCGGTCGGCCCTGCCCGGGTCCGACCTGACCTTCCACCTGTGCGTCGACCTGGACGAGGCGGTCGCCGCGACCGAACGCGGCGCCTACGACGTCCTCGTCGCGGGCACGTTCGGGGGCGTGCAGGACCTGCCGGCCCTCCGCCAGCCGGTCTTCGTCGCGGCCGAGCTGCCGACGCGGCTCACGCTGCCCCGGGAGTCGGCCCTCGCGCAGCACCCGGTCGTGCCCGTCGCGGAGGCGGCCCGGCTGCAGTGGGCCGGCCGCTTCGAGGACGCGATCGCCCGGCGCACGGAGCGGGTCATGCGCGGAACGCTCGGGTTCGCCCCCGACTACCGGGTCCGGGCCAGCAGCCTGGAGGCGATCTTCTTCCAGGTGCACGAGGGCTACGCCATGCTCAGCGCGGCCGCCGTGCCGATCCCCGCCTCGATCGTGCTCCGCCCGCTCGCCCTGCCGCTGGTCTCCGTGGTCACCGTGATCGGCGGCGCCCGGCTGCCGCCCGGCACCCTGCGCACGCTCCGGGCGACGGTGCGCGCGCACATGGCGGCCCCGGTCCCCGGCCACCAGCACCCCCGTGACCAGGCCTGACACCGATCCGCAACGGACGGTGGAGGGTGCCCGGCCGCCGTCCATGATCGAGTGATTCCCCGCCGTCGGACCCCGACCTACGGTCGTCGTGATCGCCCGATCGGGGATCACGCGACAGGAAGGACGGACATGGGAATCGCGCGACGGACGTCGGCCGTGGTCGGCGCCGGCCTCATCGGTCTCTCGGTGATGGCCGCCACGGCGACGGCGGCACACGCCGACGAGTTCTGGGGGCAGTACTTCCCGAGCATCGCCGGCATCACGTCCAACCAGGACGACCGGGCCACCGGCTACAACGGCTACCGGGTGCGCTGCTTCGGCAACCCGGGCAGCACCACCCTGCTGTCGTGGCAGCGCGACGGCACGACGTTCATGGGGCCCAGCACCCGCAGCATCACCGCCGACGGCTACCTCGACAGCTCCGTCGGTGGGGTGTACACCCTCGACGAGATCAACTTCGTGTCCCGCCAGCAGTCGGGCTCGATCAACTCCTGCACCCTCTACGGGCTGTAGCCCGGCCGGTCACCGGAGGGAGGGGCCGCCCGCCGGGTCAGCCGGTGGGCGGCTCGTCCTCGCCGGACTCCTCGGCCTCGTCCGCCTCCTCCTTGGTGTGGTGCACCGCGCCGTCGGCGTGCTCCGGCGGCGCGTACACCGTGTAGAGGACGAGCGGGTTGGGGCCGGTGTTCACGAAGTTGTGCCGGGTGCCGGCCGGCACGACGACGAGGTCGCCGGGCTCGACGGCGCGGGTCTCGCCGCCGACACGGGCCTCGCCGGTGCCGGCGACGAACGACAGGATCTGGTCGATGTCGTCGTGGACCTCCTCGCCGATCTCGCCGTCCACGGGGATGGTCATGATGACGAGCTGGCTGTGGGTGCCCGTCCAGAGCACGCGGCGGAAGTCGGCGCTCTGCGCGGCGACGCTGGCGATCGTGTAGTGCTGCACACCGCAGATGGTGCCCGCTCCGGCGCCCGCGCACCGGACGGGGCGGATCGGCGGACCGGCCGGTCCGCCGTCGGGTACGGCGACGTCACGATCCGGTGGCACGACGTCGGCGTGAGGCCCGGTCACCGGGCGGGCGCCCACCGCTCCGCCCCGCGGGCCGGGTGCCGCGGCCGCGGACGGGCCCCGGGTTCCCCCGCGCCGAGGACGGTGACCAGGTCGAGCACGGTCTGCGGCCCGCCCGCGCCGTCGATGAGCTGGTGCACGATGGTGAGCACGACCGCGCACCCCGACTCCCGGGGCACGAGCACCGCGCGGGCCAGCGGCCCGGGGGCCGGGGGGATCGGCCGGGTCTGCTCGGCGGCGACGACGTCCTCCCAGTCGATCCCGCCCGCGGCGACCTCGACGGGGATCACGCCGCCGGTCGTGCGGAACACCGGACCGGTGCCGGCGCCCTCGACCGCGACCCCCAGCACGGGATGCCGTTCCTGCAGGGCCGCCAGCAGCAGGCCGAGCTCGTCGACCGACACCGGGTGGTCCAGCTCCGCGACCAGCGAGAGCTGGACGGGGTTGCGGTAGAGGTGGATGTCGATCGTCCGCCCGGCCGCGACGGGCGCGGGAGCGGTCCCGGGGCGCACGGTCCGGGGGAGGGGGGTCGCGGCGCTCATGACGGCCTTCCGGTGGCGGGTCGCACCGGCCCGACGGGCCGGCGGAGGCCAGTGGACACGGTGCCGCAGCGGCACGGTCAAGCCGCCCGGCGCACGGCCGTGCCGCCCCCGGCACGGCGACGGGCCGCTGCACCTGCGCACCCCGCCGCGGCGGGCCCGTCCTGCGCGGGGCGCGCGGATGGAGCGCCGCGGAGACTGCCGTCGCGCCGGGCCGCACACGGGGTGCCGTGCGCGTGACCCGGCGCCGTGCGCTCACCCGGCTGCGGGCGCACCTGCGTCCGGACCGGCCGCCGTGGCCCCTCCCGGCCCGACCGGTGCCGGCGCGGGTCGGGCGACGTCGACGCCGAGCCGGCGCAGCAGGCTCCGGTTGTCGGTCCGCATGACCTCCTCGACCAGGCGGCCGCGGTCGTCGAACCGGAAGATCGTGAGGAGGTCCCAGACGACGCGCGCGCCGTTCGGCGGCACCTCGCCCACCGGGGACGCCCGGAACGGCCGCACGAACGTGCCCTCGATCCAGGTCCGGCACGCGACGTACTCGCCCTCCACCACCACGAGGCCGCGGCGGATGGCCCGGTCGTCGAAGGCCTCGCGGAAGGACACGAAGTACTCGGTCAGTCCCCGGTAGTCGGTCTCGAAGCCGTCGGGTCCGTGGAACCGGAAGCGCTCCGCCACCGAGCTCGGGTACACGCAGTCGGCGATCTCCCGGCAGGTCGCGCTGATGGAGCAGGTCGCCGGCACCCCCCTGTTCCGGCGGCACGCGCGGGGCGTGCGGCCGACGGCGGCGGGGGAGGTGCTCCTGCGGCACGCCGCCCGGGTCGTCGCCTCGGTCGGCGCCGCGTCGCAGGAGCTGGCCGGCATGCGGGACCGGCTCGCCGGGCGGCTCGTCGTGGGCGGGTTCCCGACCGTCGCGGCGCGGGTGATCCCGCTGGCCGTCGCGGGACTGCGGGAACGGCATCCCGGGCTCACGGTGCGTCTGCTCGAGGGATCGTCGCAGCGGCACCTGCGAGCGGTGCGGCAGCGCCGGGCCGAGGTGGTGGTCGTGGCCACCGGGAAGGGCCTGCCGGACCTCGACCTGGACGGGCTGGGCCGGCACGAGCTGCGCTTCGGCCGGGGCATCGGCATCGCCGTGGCCGAGTCGAACCCGCTCGCGTCGCGGTCGTGGGTCGCCCCCGCGGACCTGGCGGACGAGCCGTGGATCGTCGGTGCGGGCGCGGCGGACGCCCCCCAGTTCGCGGCGTGGCCGGACCTGGAGGACCCGCGCATCGAGCACGCCGTGCGGGACTGGCCCACCCGCCTCGGTCTGGTGGCCGCCGACCTGGGCATCGCGCTCGTGCCGGGCTCGGCGGCGGACACCGTGCCGCGCGGCGTGCGCTGGGTCCCGGTGCGCAGCGACCGCGGCCTGGAGCGCGCGGCGTGGGCGGTGACGGACGCGGCGCCCGGGCCGGCCGCCATGGCGATGGTGGGCCTCCTGCAGCACCACGCCGCGGCGCTCGGGACGGATCCGCACCGGTGACCCCCGTCGCCGGACTTGACCGTGACGCGGCGGCACGGTGTGGGGTGGCGCCATGTCCTGGAGCACGCGTGAGGTGGCCGAACTGGCCGGGACCAGCCTGCGGGCCGTCCGGCACTACCACGAGGTGGGGCTGCTGCCCGAGCCGGAGCGGCGCTCCAACGGCTACAAGCAGTACGGCGTCGCCCACCTGGTCCGGCTGCTGCGCATCAAGCGCCTGGTCGATCTCGGGTTCTCGCTGGCCCGGATCGCCGAGATGGGCGACGACGACCACCACCCCGCCGCGGCCCTGCGGGCCCTGGACGCCGAGCTGGCCGCGACGATCGAGCGGCTGAAGCGGGCCCGCGCCGAGCTCGCCGTGATCCTGCGGCACCACGCGCCCACCGACTGGCCCGCGGACCTGGCCCCGGCGGCCGGCACGGCCGGTCTGTCGGAGGCCGACCGGTCGCTCGTGCTCGTCATGAGCCGGGTCCTGGCCCCGCAGCGACTGGAGGCCTACGCCGAGATGCTGCGCACCCAGGTGCAGGACCCCACGGACGGCGAGTTCGACGCGCTGCCCGCCGACGCCGACGAGCCGACGCGCCAGAGCCTGGCCGAGCGCATGGCCCCGCACGTCCGCCGGGTCCGGGCCGAGCACCCGGAGGTGGTCGGCCCGCACACCGACGCCCCCCGCGGGGCGCGCTCGGTCGACGAGATCGCCGGGGCGGCGATGCGGGAGCTGTACAACCCGGCCCAGGTCGACGTGTTCCGCCGGGTCCGGGCGCTGCTGGCGAAGGAGGAGGGGCCCCGCTGACGCCGTGGTCCCCGCGCAGCGGTGCGCACGGGGAGCACGGCCGTCAGCCGGCGACGCCGGCCGGGCCCTCCGCGCGGCGCCCGCCGAGGTGCTCGGCGAAGTGCCGCTCGATGGCGCGGTAGAGCCGGACCCGGTTCTCCGGGTTCTCGAAGCCGTGGCCCTCGTCCTCGGCGAGCAGGTACTCCACCGGGATCCCGCGTTCGCGCAGGGAGGCGACGATGTTGTCGGACTCGGCCTGCACCACACGCGCGTCGTTGGCACCCTGGGCGACGAGCAGCGGGGTGCGGATGCGGTCGACCATGGTGAGGGGGGACCGGGACAGCATGTCGGCCTCCTGCTCGGGGATCTCCGGGTCGCCGACGTAGCGGTACCAGTTGTTGACGTTCAGCGGGCGGGTGAACGGCGGCAGGGTGCGCAGGAAGTGGGCCAGGTCGGAGATGCCGACGTAGTCGACGGCGGCGGCGAAGCGGTCGGGCGTGACGGTGACGCCGACGAGCGCGGCGTAGCCGCCGTAGGACCCGCCGTAGATGCCGATGCGGTCCGGGTCCGTGTAGCCCTGGGCCACCGCCCACTCGGAGGCGTCGATGAGGTCGTCGTGCATGGCCCGGCCGAACTCGCCGATCGCGGCGGTGACGTGGCGGCGGCCATGGCCCAGCGACCCCCGGAAGTTGACCTGCAGCACGGCGTACCCGCGGTTGGCCAGGAACTGGGCCTCCGCGCTGAAGCCCCACGAGTCGCGGGACCAGGGGCCGCCGTGGACCAGGAGCACCAGGGGGAGGCGCTCCGGTGCCACCCCGACCGGAAGCGTGAGGAAGGCCCGCAACGGCAGCCCGTCGCGGGCCGGGAACCCGACCGGCGTCATCGGGGCCATCGCGGCCGGGTCGAGGTCCGGGCGCGGACGGAACAGGATCCGGGCATCGCCCGTCGCGTGGTCGTAGAGCCAGGTGACGTTGGGGTCGCGGTCGTCGACGAACGTGGCCACCCAGCGCCGCCCGGACTCGTCGGAGGACAGCGTGCCGAGCACGCCGTCGGAGAGCTTCTCCAGCGCCGAGTACACCTCGGCGAACCCCGGGTCGACGACCTCGACGTGCGGCCGGTCCCCGGTGAAGCGCGCGGCGAGGACCTCCCCGGTGCGGCGGTCGGTGTAGACCGTCGGCGGCAGCACGCCGGGCAGCATCATGCCAGTGATGTCGAGGTCGCGGCCCGGGGCGGCGGCGACCACCGTCTCGGCGCCGGTCTCCCGGTCGATGCGGACCAGGCGCAGGTCGTCGGACTCCTGGAACGACCCGACGAGCAGTCCGGTCCCGTCCGCGGTGACCAGCTGCGGGTGCACGCCCATCGGGTGCTCCGCCCCGCCCAGCCGGCGCAGCAGCGTCCGCCGCCCCGTCGCGGCGTCGACCGCGGAGACCTCGACGGCCCCGTCCGCCGCCGGCGCCGTGTGGAAGGCCGGCACGCCGTCGCGGTCGAGCAGGACGGCGCCGCTCGGGTCGTCCTGCTCCAGATGCAGGACGGTGTCGCCGGTGGCCACGTCGACGCGGAAGACGTCGAAGTGGATCGGCCGCCGGTTCATCCAGACCAGGACCGTGCCCGGGGCGGGCGGGTAGGGCTCGACCCCGGCCACACGGGATCCCGGGTCCATCGGGGTGAGGTCGACCGCGGGCCGCCCGGGGGCGTCGAGGTCGACCCGGAACAGGTGCCAGTCCTCGTTCCCGTCGGTGTCCTGCAGGTACAGCAGGTACCGCGGGTCGTCGGTCCAGTGGTAGGTCGTGATGCCGCGCCGGGTGTCCTGCGTGACGGGCACGGCGTCGTCGTGCGACTCGTCGATGCCGCGCACGAAGACGTTGCGGCGCCCCCGGTGCGGGGCGAGGTAGGCGATCCGGGTGCCGTCCGGGGAGATCGACGCGACGGCGAACTCCGGGTCGCCGAAGAACTCCTCGATGTCGATCAGGTCGGGCGCGGTCATCGTTCTCCCGTCGTGGTGCGGCTCGTGGCGATGCCCAGGCAACACCGTGCCGCTGCGGCACGGTCAAGTCGCGCCCACCCGGCTTGACCGTGCCGCGACGGCACGGTGTCCGATGGGGGACCCCACGAACGGAGCAGACGCATGAGCCCGACCGGACGTCCGACCGACCGGAGACCGGCCCTGATCGACGTCGGGACGCTGTTCGCCGACGCGGAGTTCTCCGGCGCCTCGCTCTCCCCGGACGGCACCCGGATCGCCTACCTCGCCCCGCACCTCGGGCGCCGCAACGTGTGGGTGCGGGGCGTCGACGAGTCCCACGAGGACGCCGTCGCGGTCACCCGCGACCCCCGGCGCGGGATCTCCACCTACCACTGGGCCGACGACGCGCGGTACCTGCTGTACCTGCAGGACACCGACGGGAACGAGGACTGGCACCTCTACCGCGTCGACCTGGACGCCCCGGACGAGCCGGCCGTCGACCTCACCCCGATGGACCCGGGGTCGCGGGTGTTCGCCGTCGACACCGAGACCACCGTGCCCGGCACCGCCCTGGTCTGGATGAACCCCCGGCCGCTGTTCGTCGACGTGTTCCGCCTCGACGTCGCCACCGGTGCGACCACCCCGGTCGTCGAGCGCGACGACCCGGCCGAGTTCTTCCTTCTCGACTGCGCCGGCCGCCCGGCCTGGTTCGTGTCGAAGGACGAGGACGGCACCCACGAGATCCACGCGGTCGACCCCGACACCGCCGAGCGCCGCCTGCTGCACCGCCTCGACGGCCCTGCGCACCCCATGGGGGTGTTCGTCCTCCCGCTGCCCGACGGCAGCGGCGCGCTGCTCGGCGACCACCACGACTCCGACGACCTGCGCCTGGTCCGGCTGGACCGCGACACCGGCGAGCGGACCGTCGTCGCCGCCGTGGACGGGCACAGCCTCGACACCCTCAGCGCGGCCTCCGACACGCTGCCGCCGACGGTGTTCGCGAGCAGGCGCACCGGGGAGGTGATCGCCGCCCGCTTCACCGGCGATCGCCCGCAGGTCGTGGCGATCGACCCGCACTTCGCGAAGGTCCAGGCCGCGCTGGAGGGGCTCACCGACGGCGTGCTCGGCTGGGTGAGCTCGGACCTGGCCGAGCAGCGCTGGGTGGCGACGTTCCTGCACGACCGCGAGCCCCCGACGACGTGGTTCTACGACCACTCCACCGGCGAGGCGCGCCTGCTGTTCCGCGACGGGCGCGTGGACCCCGCGGACCTCGCGCCGACGACCGCGGTCCGGTTCCCGGCCCGGGACGGCCTGCCGCTGCACGGGTTCCTCACGCTGCCCGTCGGCGTCGAGCCCCGGGACCTGCCGCTGGTGCTGCTCGTGCACGGCGGGCCGTGGATGCACGACACCTGGGGCCACACCGCGGCCGTGCAGTTCCTGGCCAACCGCGGGTACGCGGTGCTGCGCGTCAACTTCCGGGGGTCGACCGGCTACGGGCGCCGGCACCTCACCGCGGCGATCGGCGAGTTCGCGGGCGCCATGCACGACGACCTGATCGACGCCGTCGACTGGGCGGTGGCGCAGGGCCACGCCGACCCGGACCGCCTCGCCATCGTGGGCGGGTCCTACGGCGGCTACGCCGCGCTCGTCGGGGTCACCGTCACCCCCGACCGCTTCGCCGCCGCCGTCGACTACGTCGGCATCTCCGACCTGGCGAACTTCCTGGCCACCCTGCCTCCGTTCGTGCGGGCGAACATGACGAACAACTGGATCGCCTACGTCGGCGACCCCGACGACCCCGCGGCGCTGGCCGACATGCGCCGCCGCTCGCCCGTCACGATGGTCGACCGCATCCGCACCCCGCTGCTCGTCGCGCAGGGCGCCAACGACGTGCGCGTGGTGCAGGCCGAGTCCGACAACATCGTCGCCCCGCTGCGCGAGCGCGGGGTCCCCGTGGAGTACCTCGTCGCGCAGGACGAGGGCCACGGCTTCGAGAACCCGGAGAACCAGGTCATGCTGTTCCGCGCGATCGAGCGGCACCTGGCCGCCCACCTCGGCGGGCGGTCGGCGACGCCCTGAGGTCCGGGCGCGGCGCTCACCCGACGGCGCCGGACGGGAGCGGCGCGGCCCCCTCCCGCACGGCGCGGACCGCCCGGCGGAGCGCCGCGACGAGCGGGGACGGGTCGTCGCGGCGGGTGCAGAGCGAGATCGGGCAGGGCTCGGCGTCGGTGAGGGGCACGAAGACCACGTCCGGGTGCCGGAAGCCGTCGACCACGGAGCTGCCGGTGATCGCGACGGCCGCGCCGGAGGCGACGACCTCGAGGAGCTCGTCCATGGTGTGCACCGTGGGCCCGTAGCGCACCGGCCCGCCGCTGGGCCGCGGGTCGCAGGCCCACCACCGCACCCACCGCTCGTCGGTCTCGTCGTCGGTGACGTGGAGGTCGTCGTCGAGGTCGGCCAGGGCGACGGCCGCGCGGCCGGCCAGGCGGTGGCCGACCGGCAGCGCGACGACGCGCGGCTCGTGGCGGACCAGCTCGAGGCGCAGCCCCTCGGTGTCGACGATCGGCGGGCGGACGATCGAGGCGTCCACGCGCCCGGCCCGCACCGCCGTGGCCTGGTCGGGCCAGGGCAGCTGGACGAGCTGCACCGACACGGCCGGGGCGTCGCGCCGCACCAGGTCGAGGACGCGCCGGGTGTGGGTGCCGGCCGCGGCGGTCATGAACCCCAGCCGCAGCACCCCGGCGGCCGCGCGGCGGTGCGCCTCGACCGCCGCGACCGCCCGGTCGGCGGCCGCGAGGGCCGTGCGGGCCTCGGCGAGGAAGCGGTGGCCAGCCTCGGTGGGGACGACCGGGTGCGTGCGGCGGTCGACCAGCTCGGCGCCGAGGGCGCGTTCGAGCGCGCGCACCTGCTTGCTCAGCGCCGGCCCGCTGACGTGCAGCCGGGCCGCCGCCCGGCCGAAGTGCCCCTCGTCGACCACGGCCACGAGGTAGCGCACGAGGTGCAGGTTGAGGTCCACGTCGACTCCCTCCGGTGCGGGCAGTGTCGCACGCCATCCGCCCGGCGGGCCCGTGAGCTGCGGCGATAACCGGACGGTTCACGCCGTGGCCGGGCTGTGTCCTGGACACGGCCGGGCGGGCCCGGCGAGCCTCGGGGCATGAGCCGCTACGAGCACGAGTTCGTGACCATGTTCGCCGGGCTGGAGAAGCAGCTCGAGGGCATCGACAACCCCCGGCACCGGGCGATCCTCAAGAACTACCGCCGCCACGGCCTGCTGGAGGTCGCCGGTCGCTACCGGGAGCTGCTCGCGCCGGACATGACCGTCGAGCACCCGCACTACCGCCTGCACGAGGGCGGGCGGTCGGTCGTCCTCGACGGCATGGAGCAGGTCGTCGCCTTCTACGAGTCCCTGACGGCCGCGAACGCGATCGTCATGTGGGTGGCCGAGCAGGACATCGCCGTGCACGACCGCGGCTTCTCCGGCGAGGTCGTGTTCAACGCGTTCGTCCCGGCCCCGATGCTCGGGGAGAGCGCCTTCTCCGACATCCGCCCCGGCGACCCGGGGGAGATGTACCTGCTGCGCCGCACGCTGGCGTTCGTCTGGCCCTACGACGAGCGCGGCCGGCTCGTCGGCGAGCACGTCTACGAGGACGGGGCGTCGCGGGAGATCATCGAGCCGGACCCGGCCGACGTCATCACCGCCGCGCGCGCCGCCGAGCTGCTGGCCCCCGAGATCGACCGGGTGCTGCCGTGAGCGCCCCCGGCCCGGGCCGGCTGGCCGGGAAGGTCGCGCTGGTCACGGGCGGGGCGCGGGGCCAGGGCCGCTCGCACGCCGTCCGGTTCGCCGAGGAGGGCGCCGACGTCGTCCTCGTGGACCTCTGCGCCCCGGTCGGCTCCGCCCCCTACCCGATGGCCGGTCCCGCCGACCTCGAGCAGACGGTGAAGCTCGTCGAGGACCTCGACCGCCGGGCGCTCGCCGTGCGGGCCGACGTCCGCGACCTGGCGGCGCTGCGGGCCGCGGTCGCCGACGCGCTCGCGGCGTTCGGCAGGCTCGACGTGGTCGTCGCCAACGCCGGCATCGCCGGGTACGCCCCGGCGCTGGAGATGGACGAGGGCACCTGGCAGGAGATGATCGACATCAACCTGACCGGGGTCTGGAAGACCGTCCGGGCCGCCGCCCCCGCCCTGGTCGACGGCGGGCGCGGCGGGTCGGTGGTGCTGACGAGCTCGGTCGCCGGGCTGATCGGCTTCCCGAACCTGGCCCACTACTGCGCGGCCAAGCACGGCCTCGTGGGGCTGGCGAGGGTGCTCGCCGTCGAGCTCGCGCCGCACCGGATCCGGGTGAACTCGGTGCACCCCACCAACGTCGACACCGACATGGTGCAGAACCCGGCGATCCACCGGCTGTTCACCGGGGCGGCCGACCCCGACCCGGCCGCGGCCGCCGCCGCGATGCGGGCGATGCACGCCCTGCCCATCCCGTGGGTCGACCCGGTCGACATCAGCAACGCCGTCGTGTGGCTGGCCTCGGACGAGGCCCGCTACGTCACCGGCATCGCGCTGCCCGTCGACGGCGGCATGACCGCGCCGTACACGCTCCCGCACGCGGCGGGGTGACCCGTGGCCGACCTGCAGCGCAACAAGGACACCGTCACGGCCTTCTACGACCTGATGTTCAACCGGTGCGAGCCCGCCGAGGCGCTCGACCGCTACGCCGGTGCCACCTACACCCAGCACAACGTGCACGTCGCCGACGGCAAGGACGCCTTCGTCGCCTACTTCGAGCGGATGGCCGCGGAGTACCC
>JAPLAT010000337.1 GCA_026393175.1 Pseudonocardiales bacterium | reverse complement strand
GGAGCGGGTCGCCGCCACCGCGGCCGCGCTCGCGCACGGGGCGGCCTTCGTCTGGGGCGCCGTCCTGCCCGCCGACGAGGGCCGCCGCGGCGGGGCCGAGCTGCTGGTCCGGCTGCCCGAGGGCGGCTACGTGCCGGTGCTGGTCGTGCGCCACCGCATCACCGACCCCGGCGCGGGCGCGGTCACCTCGCCGGTGGAGCAGCCGTGGCCCGCCCGCGGGCGGCCCGACGAGGAGCGCAAGGTCCGCTCCCACCCGCGCGACCTGCTGCGCCTGGCCCACCTGCACCGGATGCTGCGCGCCGCGGGCTGGGCCCCGCCCGCGCACGCCCGGCACGCCGACCACGGCGGCGTCATCGGGCTCGACGCCGACGCGGTGCTCTGGCACGACCTGCGCGCCGGGCACTGGCCGGGGGGCCGGTCCACGCTCGCCGAGTACGACCTGCGGCTGGCCGACCGCGCCGCAGTGGCGTTGGCGGCGGCCACCGGCGGCCCGGCGCTGGCCCGCCCGTCCCGGGTGCTGGAGTGCCGTCGCTGCCCGTGGTGGCCGGTGTGCGAGGCCGAGCTGGTCGCGGCCGACGACGTCAGCCTCGTGGTGCGCGGGGAGACGGCCGAGGCGCTGCGCGAGGTGGGCGTCCGCACGGTCGCCGAGCTCGCGGCGCTCGACCCGGCGGGCGAGCCGCCGGTCCCGGTGCTGGCCCAGCCGTTCCCCGACGCCGTCACCCTCGCCAGGGCCTGGCGCAGCGGGCTCGCCGTCGTCCGGCGGGTGCCGCGGGTGGAGGTGGCCCGCGCCGACGTCGAGGTCGACATCGACATGGAGAGCTTCGGCGAGTCCGGGGCGTACCTGTGGGGCGCGCTGCTGACCCACCCCGGGGGCGCGCTGCCCGGCGACGAGCCCGAGGGCTACCGCGCGTTCGCCACCTGGGAGCCGCTGCCCACCGTCGACGAGGCGCGGTCGTTCGCGGAGTTCTGGGGCTGGCTGTCGGCCGTCCGGGCCCGCGCCGCCGCCACGGGCCGCACGTTCGCCGCCTACTGCTACAACGAGCAGGCCGAGAACCGCTGGCTGATCGGCTCGGCCCAGCGCTTCGCGGGCCTGCCGGGCATCCCGCCGCTGGCCGAGATCGAGGAGTTCATCGCCGACCCGTCGTGGATCGACCTCTACGCCGTGGTCGACGAGTGGTTCCTCTGCGCCCAGGGCAAGGGGCTCAAGCGGGTCGCCCCCGCCGCCGGGTTCGCCTGGCGCGACGCGGAGGCCGGCGGCGAGAACTCCATGCGCTGGTACCGCGACGCGGTCGGCATGGACGGCGCCCCGCCCGACGCCGCCCAGCGCGCGCGGCTGCTGCAGTACAACGCCGACGACGTCGCGGCCACCCACGCGGTGCGGGAGTGGATGACCTCCCCGGTGATCGAGTCGGTGCCGTTGATGGCCGAGCTCTGAGACCCCTCACACCCGGCAGGGGCGTCCCGGCCGGGTGAGGATGGCGCCCGTGGCGCCGACGAGACACGAGCAGCGGGGGCCGGCCGGGGCCGCCTCCAGCACCCACTACCTGGGCACCTCCACGGCGCTCGCCGTGCTGGCCAGGGGCGGCAACGCGTTCGACGCGGCCGTCGCCGCCGGGTTCGTGCTGCAGGTGGTCGAGCCGCACCTGTGCGGGCCCGGCGGGGAGGTGCCCGCCGTGTTCGTCACGGCCGCCGACCCGCGCCCGCGCGTGCTCTGCGGCCAGGGCGTCGCGCCCGCCGCGGCCACGGTCGAGCGGGTCCGCGACGGCTACGGGCTCACCGTCGTGCCGGGCACCGGCCTGCTGGCCGCGACCGTGCCCGGTGCGTGGGACGGCTGGCTGACGCTGCTGCGCGACCACGGCACGTTCACCCTCGCCCAGGTCCTGGAGCCGGCGCTGGGCTACGCGGCGGGCGGGTTCCCGCTCGTGCCGCGCATCGCGCCGACCATCGCGACCGTGGCCGAGCACTTCCGGGAGCACTGGCCGTCCTCGGCGGCGACCTGGCTGGTCGGCGGCCGCCCGCCCACGCGGTCGCACCGCCTCCCCGCGCTGGCCGCGACCTGGCGCCGGCTGCTCGACGCCGCCGTCGGCCCCACGCGGGAGGCGCAGATCGACGCCGCCCGCGACGCCTGGTACCGCGGGTTCGTCGCCGAGGAGATCGCGGCGTTCTGCACCACCCCGGTGCGCGACGGGTCCGGCCGCGACCACCCCGGCCTGCTCACCGGCGACGACATGGCCCGCTGGTCGGCGACCTACGAGGACGCGCTGGTCACCGACGTCGGCGGCGGCTGGGCGGTGGCCAAGGGCGGTCCGTGGTCGCAGGGCCCGGTGCTGCCGCAGACCCTGCAGCTGGTCGAGGACGCGCGCTACGACGACGGCGTCGCCACGGCGGACACGGTGCACCGCGCCGTGGAGGCCGCGAAGCTCGCGTTCGCCGACCGGGAGGCCTGGTACGGCGACAGCGCCGAGGTGCCGATCGGCACGCTGCTCTCGCCCGCGTACGCCGCGCAGCGGCGCGCCCTGATCGGCGACACCGCCCACGACGGGCTGCGCCCCGGCCGCCCGGACGGACGGGAGCCGCGGCTGGCCGCCTACGCCGCCACCCCCGGCGCGGAGCGCGGCGACGGGGTCACCGGGCCCGGCGCGGGGGAGCCGACCGTCAGCCGCACGGGGGCGGTGCGCGGGGACACCGTGCACGTCGACGTGGTGGACGCCGCGGGCAACATGGTCTCCGCGACGCCGTCGGGCGGGTGGCTGCAGTCCTCGCCGACGATCCCGTCGCTGGGCTTCTGCCTGGGCACGCGCGCGCAGATGTTCTGGCTGGAGGAGGGCCTGCCCTCCTCGCTCGTGCCCGGGCGCCGGCCGCGCACCACGCTCTCGCCCACGCTCGGCCTGCGCGACGGCGAGCCCCGGCTGGCGTTCGGCACCCCCGGCGGCGACCAGCAGGACCAGTGGCAGCTGTGCTTCTGGCTCGCCCACACCGCGGGCGGGCTGGACCTGCAGGCGGCCATCGACAGCCCGGCCTGGCACTCCACGGCCTTCCCCTCGTCGTTCGCGCCGCGGGGGTGGGAGCCGCTCGGGCTCGTCGTGGAGTCGCGGCTCGGCGCGGACACGCTCGCCGACCTGCGCCGTCGCGGGCACGACGTCGTGGACGCGGGCCCGTGGGCGCTGGGCCGGATGTGCGCCGTCGGCCGGGGCGGGGGCGACCTCCTGCGGGCCGCCGCCGACACCCGCAGCGGGGTGGGCGCGGCCGCCGCGCTGTGATCGCTGGGCAGGTGTTGTGGAGTACCATTCTGTAATGCCGTTCCAGCATGGCGTTACAGCATGGTGATCAAGCAGCGAGCGGGCCGGGCCGAGCGGGCCGCGGCCACCCGCCGGAAGGTGCTGGACGCGGCGGTGCCGCTGTTCGTGGAGCACGGCTACCTGGAGACGACCATGGCGGCGCTGGCCGCGGCCGCCGGCGTGGCCGTGCAGACGCTCTACCTCTCCTTCGGCAGCAAGGCCGCGGTCCTGGAGGCCGCACTGGCCCAGGACCAGCCTTCCGGGTGGCTCGATGCCGTCGCGGCCGCGCCCGACGGGCCGTCGGCGCTGGAGCGGCACGTCACCGCCGCGGCGGCCGACGTCGCCCGGCGCCACCCGCTCGCCGCCGTCCTGCGGGCCGCGGCCGCGGACCCGGACCCGGCCGCCCTCCTGGCCGCCGAGCGGGCCGCCGCGCTGGCCCGGCACGCCGCGGCCGTGGACGACCTGGCCGAGCGGCCCGGGTTCACCGTCGAGGTCTCGCTGCAGCGGGCGACCGAGTCGATGGCCGCCCTCCTCGCCCCCGAGACCTACGCCCTGCTCGTCGCGGAGCAGGGCTGGACCGTCCCCGACTGGGCCGAGTGGGCCACCCGCCACCTGCGGGCCGAACTCTTCCCCGGCTGACCCCGCGCCGGGGCAGACTGCCCGCATGGCTCTCGCGCGGCTCGTCCTGCCCGCCCCGCCACCGATCGGGGCGCTGACGATCGGGGTCACCGGCGAGGGGCTCGCGCTGGTGGCGTTCGGGGAGGCCCCGGGGGCGGTGGCGCGGGCCGGGGAGCGGCTGGGGGAGCAGGTCGTCGACGACCCGGCGGCGACGGCGCAGGCCGCCCGCGAGCTGGCCGAGTACCTGGCAGGCACCCGCCGGGAGTTCGACGTGCCGCTGGACCGGCGGCTCACCACCGGGGTGCGCCGCCGGGTGCTGGACGTCCTGCACGCCACCGTCCCGCACGGCGCGACCACGACCTACGGCGAGCTGGCCCGCCGCGCCGGGATCCCGTCGCCGCGGGGGATCGGCACGATCATGGGGTCCAACCCGCTGCCGGTCGTCGTGCCCTGCCACCGGGTGCTCGGCGCGGACGGGCTGGGCGGGTTCGGCGGCGGCCGGGCGGTCAAGGAGTGGCTGCTCGCGCTGGAGGGCGTGCTCACCCCGGCCCTGGAGTTCTGATGGCCCTGGAGTTCTGATGGACGTCGACGTCTTCGACCCCCGGGTGTTCGCCCGGGGCGTGCCGCACGAGGAGCTGCGGCACCTGCGCGACACCGCGCCGGTGAGCTGGCAGGACGAGCACGAGGTCGGGGTCTGGCCGGCGGGCCCGGGGTTCTGGGCGGTCACCCGGCACGCCGACGTCCGGCACGTGCTGCGCACCCCGGGGGACTTCTCCTCGCACCTGGGCGCCACCCAGATCCGCGACCCGGACCCCGCGGACCTGCCGTTCATCCGCCGCATGGTCCTCAACATGGACCCGCCCGAGCAGGTGCGCCTGCGCACGCTCGTGACCGGCGCGTTCACCCGGCGCCGGCTGGAGCGCTTCGCCGGCGACGTCGCGCGCCGGGCCCGCGACGCGCTCGCCGCCGCGGTGGCCGCCGGCCGTTGCGACCTGCCCGCGGACGTCACCGACGACCTGCCCCTGCAGAACCTGTGCGACCTGCTCGGCGTGCCGCACGCGGACCGCGCGCTGCTCAAGGCGTGGACCGACCGGGTCATCGGCTACCAGGACCCCGAGCACGCCCGGGTCGTCACCGACGCCGGGGGCAGGCCGGTGAACCCGCGCTCGCCCGCGCAGCTGGCCGACATGTTCGGCTACGCCGACGAGCTGGCCGCGCACAAGCGCCGCCACCCCGCCGACGACGTGCTGACCGCGCTCGTCCAGGCGGAGGTGGACGGGGAGCGGCTCACCGGCCCCGAGCTGCAGATGTTCTTCTTCCTGCTGGTCGTGGCCGGCAACGACACCGTCCGCAGCGCGCTGCCCGGCGCGGTGCTGACCCTGCTGGCCCATCCCGCCGAGCACGCGCGGCTGCGCGCCGACCCGGGGCTGCTGCCCACGGCGGTCGAGGAGCTGCTGCGGCTGCACCCCCCGGTGCTCACGTTCCGGCGCACCGCGACCCGCGACCTCGAGCTGGGCGGGGCGCGGATCGCCGCGGGCGACAAGGTCGTCGTCTACCACTGCTCGGCCAACGCCGACGAACGCGCGTTCGCCGACCCGGGGCGCTGCGACCTCGCCCGCACCCCGAACGACCACCTCTCCTTCGGGCAGGGCCCGCACCTGTGCCTGGGGGCGGCGTTCGCCCGGCTGCAGATGCGCGCGTTCCTCACCGCGTTCCTCGCGCTGCCCGCGCCCGAGCCCGACGGCGCGCCGCGCCGCCTCACGTCCAACTTCATCAACGGGATCACCCACCTGCCCCTGCGCTGGGGGAAGCCCGGTCGAGCGGCGACCTGAACCGATCACTACGCTTCGTGTGCGATCGGACACCTGGAGGTGGGGATGGTGCGCATCCGGCGGGGGCTCGCGGCCGGGGCGCTGGCCGTGGCGCTCCTCGGCGCGGTGGCCGGCTGCGCCCAGCCCGGGCAGCTGGGGCAGGAGGAGCCGACCACCGCCCCGCCCCCGCCGCCCGCGCCCGCCACCCCGGAGATCCCGCAGCTGCTCGGCGTCGGGCTGGTGGACTACCCGGTCAGCGTGCAGACCCCGGGCCCGGCGACGTTCTCCGTCCGCACCCTCGTGGTCCCGCCGGGCGGCACCACCGGCTGGCACGCGCACCCGGGCACGGAGACCTCCGTCGTCACCCGCGGCACCCTGACCGTGCTCATCCAGGACGGCTGCGAGCCCCGCCGGTTCGCCGCGGGCGACGCGATCTTCGTGGCCGACGCGGTGCCGCACCTGGCGCGCAACGACGGCGACGTCGCCGTCGAGCTGGTCACCACCTACCTGCTGGCCCCGGGCCTGCCCGACCGGTTCGAGGTTCCCCCGGCCTGTCCCGCCGGATGACCCCTCCGGGCGCCCCGCGTGTGGGACAGTGGAGGGCGTGGCAACGAGGACTGTCGCGGGCGTCGACGGGCGCACCTGGTCGGTGCGCCGCACCATCGAGTGGTCGATGCCCGCCACCGGTGACGACTTCGAGCACGACGTCGACGGCGGGCGCGGCGCGGCCGTCCTCATCCTGTCCGCGATGTTCCTGTTCTGGGTCATCCTCATCGTGTGGACGCCGCCGCTGGTGCACGTCCCGTGGTTCCTGTGGGTCATCGCGGCCGCCGTCGCGCTGTTCTTCCCGGTCCGCTGGTGGCTGCGCAGGCCGTGGACCGTCGTCGCGGAGACGGCGGGCTCCTACGACCAGCCCGCCGAGCGCTGGACCGGCACCGTCCGCGGCGGCGCCAAGGCCCGCGAGGAGCTGCGCATCGTCGTGCGGCGGCTGCGCACCCAGGGCACGCCGGCCCACGCCGACAGCCCGCTGCAACCGGTGAACTGATGCCCGAGCTGCCCGAGGTCGAGGCCCTCGCGCACCACCTGCGCGAGCACGCGCTCTACCGCCCGGTCGCCCGGGTCGACGTCGCGTCGATGAGCGCGGTCAAGACGTTCTCCCCGCCGGTCCAGGAGCTCACCGGACGGGTCGTCACCGGGGCCGCGCGGTACGGCAAGTTCCTGTCCGTCGAGTTCGCCGACCGGCCGGACGCCCCGCTGCACCTCATCACCCACCTGTCCCGGGCCGGCTGGCTGCGCTGGCACGACACCGCCTCGGCCACCCCGCCCAGGCCCGGGCGCGGCCCGCTGGAGCTGCGGGTGCACCTCGACACGGTCGGCGGCCCCGGGTTCGACCTCACCGAGGCCGGCACGCAGAAGCGGCTGGCCGTCTACCTGGTGGCCGACCCGCAGGAGGTGCCCGGCATCGCGCGCCTGGGCCCCGACGCGCTGGCGCTCACCCGCGACGAGTTCGGCGCCCTGCTGGCCGGGCGCGGCGAGCGGATCAAGACGCTGCTCGTCGAGCAGACGGTGCTGGCCGGCGTCGGCAACGCCTACAGCGACGAGATCCTGCACACCGCCCGGCTCTCGCCCTACGCCTCGGCGGCCCGGCTCACCGCCGAGCAGGTCGACACCCTCCACGCCGCGCTGCGCTCCGTGCTCACCGACGCCGTGGAGCGCTCGGTCGGCCAGAAGGCGGCCGAGCTGAAGGGCGAGAAGCGCTCCGGCCTGCGGGTGCACGCGCGCACCGGCATGCCCTGCCCGGTCTGCGGGGACACCGTCCGGGAGGTGTCGTTCGCGACGAAGTCGTTCCAGTACTGTCCCACGTGTCAGACCGGCGGACGGCCGCTCGCCGACCGCAGGCTGTCGCGGCTGGTGAGGTAGCGAGAGGGTGGACGACGTGCTCGGCTCGCCGATCGTGCTGGGGCTGGCGGGCCTCGTCCTCGTGCTCGGCGCGCTCGTCGTCGTGTTCTTCCTGCGCTACCAGCGCCTCGCCACCGGCACCGACCTCGAGAAGAACACGTTCAGCACGCTGCACACGGTCGCCCTCGCCGCGCCCGCGCTGCGCCAGGGCCTCACCCCGGACTCGGTGCGGGTCGCGCTGCCCTTCCTGCGCCAGCTGCTGGAGACCAAGGCCCTCGCGATGACCGACGGCAGCGCCCGGCCGCTGGCCTGGGACGGCGACTCCGACCACCACCTCCCCGACGTCCAGTCGCTCGCCGACGAGGTGATCACGACCGGGCGCCAGCAGGTCAAGTCGCACAGCTCGCTGGAGTGCCGCTACTCCGGGTGCGAGGTGCGCGGCGTCGTCGTCGTCCCGCTGGAGAGCGACGGCAAGATCATCGCCACGCTGGCCGCGCTGAGCACGTCGACGGCGGGCCCGTCGCTGCTGCGCGCCGCGGCGGAGGTCGGCCGCTACGTCTCCAGCCAGCTCGAGCTCGCCGAGCTCGACGAGTCGCGGGCCCGGCTCAACCGCGCCGAGGTGCTCGCGCTGCGCGCCCAGATCTCGCCGCACTTCATCTACAACGCGTTGACGACGATCGCCTCGTTCTGCCGCACCGACCCGCAGCGCGCCCGCGAGCTGGTGCTCAGCTTCGCCGACTTCACCCGCTACTCCTTCCGCGACGCGGGCGCCGACGGCGGGGGCCTCTACACGACGCTCAAGGACGAGCTGGCCAACATCGAGCGCTACATCGAGCTGGAGAAGGCCCGCTTCTCCGACCGGCTCAACATCAAGCTGCAGATCGCCCCCGAGGTGCTCAGCGTGGTGCTGCCGTTCCTCGCGCTGCAGCCGCTCGTGGAGAACGCCGTGCGGCACGGCCTCGCCGGCAAGCCCAGCGGCGGGCGCATCAACATCACCGCGGAGAACGCCGGGTCCGAGTGCGTCATCGTCGTCGAGGACAACGGCGTCGGGATGGACCCGGACCGGCTCAAGGAGGACCTCGCCGACGCCCACCTCTCGGGGGCCCACGTCGGCCTGGGCAACGTCGACGACCGGATGCGCGCGGCCTTCGGCGACGACTTCGGCCTCGCCGTCGAGACGAACATCGGCGAGGGCATGCGGATCACCCTGCGGGTGCCCAAGTTCAAGCTGAACGTCCACGTCTGAGCCGGCCCCGCGCGTAGCGTGGCGGCATGGACGTCCTCCGGCTGCCCGACCGCGTCGCCTCCCGCCTGCCCGGCGCGAAGCCCGACAAGCCCGTCGTCTCGCTCGTCCGCCTGCACGGCGTCATCACCCCGTCGTCCGGCCCCGTCCCGCGCTCGGTGATCAACGCCGCGAGCGTGGAGAAGACGCTGGAGCGGGCGTTCGCGCCGGAGCGGCTCGCCGCCGTGGCGCTGCTGGTGAACTCCCCCGGCGGGTCGCCGACGCAGTCGGCGCTGGTGGCCGACCGGATCCGCGGCCTGGCCGACGAGAAGGGCGTGCCGGTGCTCGCGTTCTGCGAGGACGTGGCCGCGTCCGGCGGGTACTGGCTGGCCTGCGCCGCCGACGAGATCTACGCGCACCCCACCTCGCTGGTCGGGTCGATCGGGGTGATCAGCCAGAGCTTCGGCCTGGACGGGCTCATCGAGCGGTGGGGCGTGCAGCGCAGGCTCTACACGGCGGGCGAGTCGAAGTCCCGGCTCGACCCGTTCCTGCCCGAGAAGCCCGAGGACGTCGTGTGGCTGCGCGGCCTGCAGGACCAGCTCCACGACCTGTTCCGGGAGTGGGTGAGCACCCGGCGCGGCGACCGGCTCGACACCTCCGCGGACCTGTTCACCGGCGAGGTCTGGACCGGGGCGCGGGCCGTGGAGCTGGGGCTCGTCGACGGGCTGGGCACCGCGCGCGGGGTGCTCCGGGAGCGCTTCCCGGACGCCGAGCCGACCCCCGTCGAGGGGCGCAGGCCGCTGCTCGCGCGGCTGGGCCTGGGGGGCCCGCCCGCCGCGGCCGGCGGGTTCGGGACCGACGTCCTGCTGGGCCTGGCCCAGGCGGCCGAGGTGCGGAGCGCCTGGGCGCGGTACGGTTTGTAGCGGCGTGTGATCGAACGAACCCGATTGGTGTCTGCCTCTGGCACTCACACGGATTCGCGGTCACCATGGTGACCCGTGATCGTCGAAGTGCCCGTGCAGGATGAGGAGATCGTGGACAGCAACGACAGCTCCGGCGGCCTGGTCGTCCTCGCCGTGGACGACGAGGCGCCCGCTCTCGAGGAACTCGCCTACCTGCTCGGGGAGGACCCCCGGGTCGGCACGGTGCTCAAGGCGTCCGACGCCACCGACGCCCTGCGGATCCTGAACAGCCGCCAGGGCGTCCGCGAGGCGGCGGCGGCCGGTCCGCAGCGCGGCACGCTCAACGTCGCCACGGGCACGCGGGTCGCCGAGCGCTCCGACATCGAGGTGGTCTTCCTCGACATCCGGATGCCGGGGCTCGACGGCATGGAGCTGGCGAGGGTGTTCTCCTCGATGGCCGTCCCGCCGTCGGTCGTGTTCGTCACCGCGCACGACGACCGCGCCGTCGACGCCTACGAGGTCGGCGCCGAGGACTACCTGCTCAAGCCGCTGCGCTCGGAGCGGCTCTCCGCCGCCATCGACCGCATCCTGGCCCGGCGCGCGACCACCGCGGTCGAGCCCGCGCCGGAGCAGGGCGGCGAGGACGAGGTCATCCCGGTCGAGCTCGCGGGCACCACGAAGCTCGTGCCGCGCTCGGCCGTGCGCTACGTCGAGGCCCAGGGCGACTACGCGCGCCTGCACACCCACGAGGGCAGCCACCTCGTGCGGATCCCGCTGTCCGTGCTGGAGGACCGCTGGCGCGACGCCGGGTTCGTGCGCATCCACCGCTCGTTCCTCGTCTCGCTGCCGCTGGTCACCGAGCTGCGGCTGTCCGGGTCGGGCTACGTCGTGCGCGTGGGCGCCGGGCCGGACTGCGCCGAGCTGCCGGTCAGCCGCCGGCACACCCGTGAGCTGAAGGACCGCCTGGTCCGCGCGACGAAGCAGGCGTGGAGCCAGCGATGACGGTCGCCCGGTAGGAGGCGGTCGTGTCCACCTCCACCGACGCACCGCCCGCGGCCTCCGGGCCGCCCGACGGTCCGGAGGAACCCGCCGACGGCGCGAGCTGGCTCCAGCAGGAGATGGCACGGCGCATGGCCGCGCGCGCCTCCTCCGGCGGCGGCCGGCACGCCCGCCGCGACGGCGGGGAGCCCCCGCGCGGGGTGGACCACGTCCCGCGGCACTCGGTGGCCACCCCCGGCCCCGGCAGCCACCGGCCGGCCCCCATCGGCGGGCCCTCGCTGCCCGCCGCGCTCGTCCCCCCGCCCGGTCCCGGCTGGGTCGGCCCCGAGTCCCCCGGCCCCCACGGCCACCGGCCGGGATCCGACGACCGGGCCGACCCCGCACCGGCCGACGCGGTCCCTGACGGCCCGCCCCGGGCCGAGACCACCGTGCAGCGGGGGATCGCGCGCCCGGTCGCGGCCG
>JAPLAT010000228.1 GCA_026393175.1 Pseudonocardiales bacterium | reverse complement strand
GCCGCACGACGACCTTCTGGTCCAGGCAGTGCGCCGCGAAGTCGGCCGTGCGTTCGCCCAGGGCGACCCACACGAAGTTGGCCTGCGTCGGCGGCACCGTGTAGCCCGCGGCGCGCAGCGCGTCCCGCACCCGCACCCGCTCGGTGACGACGTCGGCGCACGCGGCCAACAGCTCGTCGGCGTGGTCGAGCGCCGCGATCGCCCCGGCCTGGGCGAGCGAGCTGACGCTGAACGGCGAGCACACCTTGCGCAGCGCGGTCGCGATCTGCGGCGTGGTCACCGCGTAGCCGACGCGCAGCGCCGCGAGCCGGTAGGCCTTGGAGAACGTCCGCAGCACGACGAGGTTGGGGTGCGCGTCGAGCACCGACATCCCGTCCGCGGCGTCGGGGTCGGTGACGTACTCGTGGTAGGCCTCGTCGAGGGCCACGACGACGTCCGGCCCGACGGCGGCGAGGAAGCGGTCCAGCTCGGCGCGGGTGACGACCGTGCCGGTGGGGTTGTTCGGGCTGCACACCATCACCAGCCGGGTGCGCGGGCCGACGGCCGCGGCCATCGCGTCGAGGTCGTGGCGGAAGTCCCCGTCCAGCGGCACGGTGCGCACGGTCGCCCCGCCGATCTGCGTGACGATCGGGTAGGCCTCGAACGACCGCCACGCGAACAGCACCTCGTCCGCGGGCTCTCGGCAGGTCGCCTGCACGAGCATCTGGCAGATGCTCACCGAGCCGCAGCCCGTCGCGATCCGGGCGGGGTCGACGCCGAGGGACTCCGCGATCCGCGCGGTGAGCCCGGTGACGGCGAGGTCCGGGTAGCGGTTGCCGGCGGCCGCGGCCTCGGCGATCGCAGCGAGGACGGCCGGGTGCGGGGGCAGCGGCACCTCGTTGGAGGCCAGCTTGATCGCGCCGGGAACCGCCCGGCCGGGGACGTAGGCGGGCAGGCTCGCGAGGTCGGCGCGGATCGTCGTCACGAAGGTCACGATAGGCCCGCCCGGTAGGCCTCCACCTGCGGTCCCGTGCCAGCATGAGGACCATGACCGAGATCCGCACGGAGACCGTCCCGCTGGTCGACGGCAGCGCGCTGCGCCTCACGGTCGCCGAACCCGTCGGGCCGGTCCGCGGCGGGGTCGTCGTGCTGCACGAGGCGCGCGGCGTCACCGACACGGTCCGCGGTCTCGTGAGCGGTCTGGCCTCCGACGGGTGGGTCGCCGTCGCCCCGCACCTCTACCACCGCGACGGCGCCGACGAGCTCGACGGCGACGACGGTCAGGTCCGGGAGCAGGTCGACCGGCTCTCCGGCGAGCAGGTCATGGCCGACACCGACACCGCGTTCGGCTGGCTCGCCGACCACGAGATCACCGCCGACCGGATGGGTGTGCTCGGGTTCGACCTGGGCGGCTCGGTCGCGCTGCTCGTCGCGGCCCAGCGGACCCTCGGCGCGGCCGTCACCGTCGGCGGGGACGGGGCCGGGTCGCTGCCCGGCCTCGTCGACGCGGCCCCCGGGCTCACCTGCCCGTGGCTGGGCATCTACGGCGAGAAGGCCGCCGACGACGCGGAGATCGAGCAGCTGCGCGACGCCGCCGCCCGGTCGGAGCAGGCGACCAACCTCGTCACCTACCCCGACACCGGCCACCGCTTCGACGCCGACCCCGACGCCGCCGCCGACGCCTGGCAGCGCACCCTCAACTGGTTCGACAGCCACCTGCGCTGACCCTGCCCGCCCGCGAGTCGGGGCCTGGGTGCGCGCGAGTCGGGGCGTGAGCGTGCACGAGTCGGACCCCGCGCGCGCGGGCATGGTCGCGCACCCCACCTCGCCGCGCGCGATGTGTGATCCCGACCCTGGCGCCGCCCGGAGCGGGCTTGCATGCTGTCGGGCATGCCCGACGTCCCCGCCGTCCTGTGGACCCCCGCGCCCGAGCACGCCGGCCGCCTCGCCGCGTTCACCGACTGGGTCCGCGAGCACCGCGGCGTCGACGCGGCGGACTACGCCGCGCTGCACGCCTGGTCGGTGGAGGACCTGCCCGGGTTCTGGTCCGCGGTCGCGGAGTTCCTCGACGTCCGGTTCCACGACGCGCCCACGGCGGTCCTGGGGTCCACGGCGATGCCGGGCGCGGAGTGGTTCCCCGGCGCGACGCTGAACTACGCGGAGCACGCGCTGCGCGACGGCCCGGGCCGCGGCGCCGAGGACGTCGCGCTCGTGTTCGCCCGCGAGGACGGGGTCGAGCGCACGGTCACCCACGCCGAGCTGCGGGACGCCGTCGGCCGCGCGCGGGCCGGGCTCGTCCGCGCCGGCGTCGGCCGCGGGGACCGGGTCGTCGCGCTGGCCCCGAACTGCGTCGAGACGCTCGTCGCGTTCCTCGCCGCCGCGAGCCTCGGCGCGATCTGGTCGTCCTGCTCGCCGGACTTCGGCGCCCGCGCCGTGCACGACCGCTTCGCCCAGATCGAGCCGGTCGTGCTCGTCGCCGTCGACGGCTACGTCTACGGCGGGAAGCGCTACGACATCCGCCCGACGGTCTCGGCGCTGCAGGAGCAGCTCACGACCGTGCGCGAGACGGTGCTGATCCCCTACCTCGGGGAGACCCTCGACGGCACCACCCCGTGGGAGGAGTTCACCGCCGAGGCGGCGCCGCTCGAGTACACGCCGGTCCCGTTCGACCACCCGCTGTGGGTGCTCTACTCCTCCGGCACCACCGGCCTGCCCAAGGGCATCGTGCACGGCCACGGCGGCATCGTGCTCGAGCACGTGAAGGCGCTCGGGCTGCAGATGGAGCTCGGGCCCGGCGACCGGTTCTTCTGGTTCACCACCACCGGCTGGATGATGTGGAACTTCCTCATCGGCGGCCTGCTCGTCGGCACCACCGTCGTGCTCTACGACGGCAACCCCGGCCACCCCGACCTCGGCGCCCTGTGGCGGCTCGCGGAGAGGCACGGCGTCACGTACTTCGGCACGTCCGCGCCGTTCATCCAGGCCTCGCTCAAGGCCGGTCTGCGCCCGCGCGACGAGCTCGACCTGTCCGGCCTGCGCGCGATCGGCTCCACCGGCGCGCCGCTGTCGGAGGACGGGTTCCGCTGGGTGGGCGACGCCGTCGGCGAGCACGTGCAGATCTGCTCGGTCTCCGGCGGCACGGACGTGTGCGCGGCGTTCGTCGGCTCGGCGCCGACCGTCCCCGTCTGGATGGGGGAGATCTCCTGCGCCGCGCTCGGCGCCGCCGTCGTCTCCTACGACGAGAAGGGCGAGGAGCTCGTCGACGAGGTCGGGGAGCTCGTCATCACGCGGCCGATGCCGTCGATGCCGGTGATGTTCTGGAACGACCCCGACGGCTCCCGGCTGCGCGAGGCCTACTTCGACGAGTTCCCCGGCGTGTGGCGCCACGGCGACTGGGTGCGGCACACCCCCCGCGGCTCCTACGTCATCTACGGACGCAGCGACTCCACCCTCAACCGCGGCGGCGTGCGCATGGGCACCGCCGACTTCTACGCCGTCGTCGAGGGGTTCGACGAGGTGCTCGACGCCCTCGTGATCGACACCACCGAGCTGGGCGCGAAGGACGAGGGCGCGCTGCTCTGCTTCCTGGTGCTCGCCGAGGGCGTGGCGCTGGAGGACGTCGAGCCGGCCCTGCGCAAGGCCCTGCGCACCGAGCTCTCGCCCCGCCACGTCCCCGACCGCTTCGTCGTCGTCGACGCCGTGCCGCGCACCCTCAACGGCAAGAAGTGCGAGGTGCCGGTGAAGAAGATCCTCGCCGGCGTCGCCCCCGACAAGGCCGTGAGCAGGGGCGCGCTGCAGAACCCCGACGCCCTGGCCCCGTTCCTCGCCCTCGCGCCCGGGGGGTCGTGAGGGCGGTGGGGGGCGTCTTGTACGCTGGCGGACGTACGGCTTCGGGAGGCTTCGCCTAGTCTGGTCTATGGCGCCGCACTGCTAATGCGGTTTGGGGCAACCCCCCATCCCGGGTTCAAATCCCGGAGCCTCCGCTCCGACGCGGCCTGTTAGGCTGCCGAGGTACAACTCAAGATCACGCGCCCGTAGCTCAACGGATAGAGCATCTGACTACGGATCAGAAGGTTAGGGGTTCGAATCCCTTCGGGCGCACCAGCGACACCCTAGCCCTGACCAGCACGAATGGTCAGGGCTAGAGCATTTCTCGGGTCGGTCGATCTCGGTCCACGGCCCGGTCCGCCGACGGCGCCAGCTTCTCCGGTGGACGCCGTTGACCGGGGTCGGGTCGAGATCGCGGGCGTATACGTCGTCCAGCCATGAGGCTGGACACGCAGTCGGGCCCTTCGGACGACGTCGTCGAGCGTGCGGCGGAGGGGCGGTTGACGACGGCATTGCGCTCTGACGACGATGTTGCCTCACGTACAGATGTTGCAAGGCTTCCGCTCGGTCGTCCCTCGACGAGGAGTGTCGCTGTGAGCGTTGACCTGACCGCCTCGCACGTCCCGCCCGGTCGCCTCGGCGATCCGGCGCGGTCCCTGGGCACCGACCCGCGTGCGGACCCCCGGATGCTCGCCGTGCTGGAGCCGTTCGGGCTGGGACCGCACGCGCCGGGCGCACCCCTGCACCGCGGCTCGGGCCGCGAGCAGCTCCTCGGGTTCGCCGCGGCGGCCGAGGAGGGCTTCGAGGCGCTGTTCGCCGCCCTGGCCGCGGCGTGGACCCCGGTCGCCGGTGTCGATCGCGAGACGCGGACCGTCCCCGGCGACGGCGGCCACGACATCACCCTCTACATCCACCGCCCGCAGGGGGTCGAGGGCCCGCTGCCGCTGATCTACCAGGTCCACGGCGGCGGGATGGTCATCCTCGCGGGCGACGGGCCGCTCTACGCGCACTGGCGCGACGAGCTGGCCGCCGCCGGTGCGGTCGTGGTCGGGGTGGAGTACCGCAACGGCGGTGGCGTGCGCGGTGCGCATCCCTTCCCGGCCGGTCTGGACGACTGCGCGACCGCCCTGACGTGGGTCCACGACCACCTCGCCGAGCTGGGCGGCACCCACATCACCGTCACCGGCGACTCGGGCGGGGCCAACCTGGCCCTCGCACTGGCCATCAAGGCCAAGCGGGAGGGCTGGGTCGACCGCATCGCCGGCGTGCACGCGCAGTGCCCCTACATCCTGGGCGGCGACTGGGACGACCCGCCCGCCGACCTGCACTCGCTGCGCGAGAACGACGCCTACTGGCTCAACGTCGCGCTCTTCCCGCTGCTCGCCGAGGTCTACGACCCGGGCTCCGGCAACGCGCACGAGCCCACCTGCTGGCCGGCGAAGGCCACGGTCGACGACGTGCGCGGGCTGCCCCCGCACGTCATCTCGTGCGCCGAGCTCGACCCGCTGCGCGACGAGGGCGTCGCCTACCACCGCCTCCTGACCCACGCCGGTGTGCCGTCGGTCGGCAACGTCGTGCTCGGCGTCTGCCATGTCGGGCAGATCATGTTCCGCGAGGCCATGCGCGACGTCTACGACGCCGCCGTCCGCGAGGTGCTCGGGTTCGCGAGGTCCCTGCGACCCTGACCGGAGGCGCCGGGAGAAATCCCGAAGAAGATCTGGGCCCGGCTGTCGATCCGGCGGCAGGGTGTTCGTCGTCGCTGATGACGGAGCCGGACAGGCCGGCCCGCGACCAGTGCAGGAGGCATCTCCATGGCCAAGTACGCGATCCTCATCTACGAAGACCCGGCCTTCTACGCGAACGCGACGCCCGAGGCGTGGGCTGCGGTGGTCGACGCGCACAGCACGTTCACCAATCAGGTCGTCGAGCTCGGCGGGTCCCTCGTGGGCGGGGAGGCGCTCGCGCCCACGACGACGGCCACCACGATCAAGGGGGGCGGCACCGTGACGGACGGCCCGTTCGTCGAGACCAAGGAGGCCTTCGGCGGCTACTACGTCGTCGAGGCCCGCGACCTCGACCACACCGTCGCGATCGGCAAGCTGTGCCCGGCCCCCGGCGGCGGCGTCGAGGTCCGCCCGGTCGTGGACCCGACGACCAACCCGTTCTGATCGCACCCGTCGACGAGCCGACCGCGTCCGCCGTGCAGGCGGACGCGGTCGCTGCCGCGCTGGCGCAGGCCCACCGCTCCGAGTGGGCCTTCGTGCTGTCCGCCACGGTGCGCGTCGCGGGCGACCTGGACGTCGCGGAGGAGTGCGCGCAGGAGGCGTACGTCAGCGCGCTGCGGGCCTGGACCCGGGACGGCGTCCCGGAGCGGCCCGGCGCGTGGCTGACCACGGCGGCGCGGAACCGGGCGCGGGACCGGTTGCGGCGCGAGGTCACCCTCCGGCGCAAGCTCCCGCTGCTCGTGGAGCCGGCGACCGTCGATCCGCACGACCGGGCCGACCTGGACGGGCAGGACGCCGCGGTGCCGGACGACCGGCTGCGGCTGGTGTTCACCTGCTGCCACCCCACCCTCGCCCCCGAGGCCCGCGTCGCCCTCACCCTGCGCCTGGTCTGCGGCGTTGCCACGCCCGACGTCGCCCGGGCCTTCCTGGTGTCCGAGCCGACGATGGCGGCCCGGATCACCCGGGCCAAGAAGAAGATCTCCGAGGCGCGGATCCCCTACCGGGTCCCGGGCCGGGCGGAGCTGCCCGAGCGCCTGGACAGCGTGCTCACCGCCGTGCACCTGCTCTTCAGCACCGGCCACACGGCAGGCGAGGGGGACGCGCTCGTCCGCGAGGAGCTCTGCGACCGGGCCCTGCATCTCGCGCGCACCCTCGCCGCGCTGCTCCCCGAGCAGGCCGAGACCCGCGGCCTGCTGGGCCTGCTGCTCCTCACCGACGCGCGCCGGGCCACCCGGACCGACGAGCAGGGCCGGCTGCTCCTGCTCGCCGACCAGGACCGGACACGCTGGGACCAGCGCGCGATCCTGGAGGGGCTCACGGTGACGGCCGGGGCGCTGGCCTCCGGCCCACCGGGGCGGTTCACCCTGCAGGCGGCGATCGCCGGCGTGCACGCGATGGCGCCGTCCCTGGAGCAGACCGACTGGCCGCGCGTCGTGCACCTCTACGACCGGCTGCTGGCGGTGTGGAACACCCCGGTGGTCGCGCTCAACCGGGCCGCCGCCGTGGCGTTCGCCGACGGTCCGGCCGCCGCCCTGCCGCTCCTCGACGAGCTGGCGACCGATCCCCGGCTCGCCGACTACCCCTACCTCCCCGCCACCCGCGCCGACCTGCTGCGCCGCCTCGGCGACGCCGCCGGCGCGGCCCGGTCGTACCGGCGCGCGATGGAGCTCACGGCGAACGCCGCGGAGCGCGCCTTCCTGGAGCAGCGCCTGGCCGAGGTCAGCCGCGCCGCCGGCGCCGAGCCCGCGCCCGGCTGAGGACGGCGTGGGTCCACGCCGGTCAGGTGTCGACCGTGCTCCACGGGTCGTACCCGGGATCGGCGAGCAGGGTCTGCAGCCGACGGCGACGGAAGGCGATGTTGCCGCCGCTGAACAACGGGTAGGCGAGGGCGTCCTGGATCAGTCCGGCGAGTGGCAGGTGGTGCCCGTAGGCCTCCACCCCGACGACACGCATGAGATCGACGAGGCACTGGACCGCCGACTCCGACCCGAACACCTTGGCGTGCACCGACAGTTCCTCCGCCCCGGGCGAGCCGTCGTCGATGGCGGCGCAGGCCCGGTAAGTGAGGCTGCGGACGGCCTCGATGCGGGTCTTCACGTCGGCCAGGAGGAATCCGACGCCCTGGTGCTCGACGACCGGGACCCGGCCACCGCGCCGATCGCTGCGGGCGAAGCGGAGCGCGGCGTCGAAGGCGACCCGCAGGACACCGGTCGCACAGGCGCCGATCAGGGCGCCTCCGAACGAGGCGTGGACGATGCCCAGGCCGTCCCCGACCCGGCCGAGGAGGTTCGCGGCCGGCGTCCGTACGTCGACGAGGGACAGCCGTGGGAGCAGGTGCGCGCGATGACCGAGCGGGTCGATGAGGGCATCGAGCCGCAACCCGTCGATCGGGCCGGGTACCAGCACCACGGCCAGCGACGAGCGCGGATCGGGGTCGTCGTTGGCGCGGCACACGATCGACATCAGGTCGGGCCCGGTGCCGTCCCACCCGGTCGCGTGCGACACCCAGTGCTTGCGCCCGTTGACGACCCAGTCCTCGCCGTCCCTGCGAGCGACCGTCTGCAGCCCGACGTGCTCGCCGGTCGCGGGATCGACCTCGTCGAGGTTGGCCGTCCCACCGGGCTCGCTCAGGGCCAGCGAGGCGAGGGGCGCGCCGGACGTCGCGAGGAAGGTCGGCAGGAACCGCTCTCGTTGGTCCGCACTGCCCGCACGCAGCAGGGGGGTGAGCCCCAGCCCGGTGGAGAACAGGTGGAGAGCGACGCTCGGACTGCCCGCGACCAGTTCCTCGGCCAGGACCGCGGTCGTCGAGGCTCCGGTGCCGTCCCCGCCGAGCGCGCGCGGGACGAGACGGCGGAGGAAGCCGGCCGCGACCATCTGTTCGTAGAACGGCCGCGTCGCGCGGTACCGCTCGGTCGGTGTGGGCAGCGGATCGGTCGCCTCGTGCACCTGCGCGAGGACGTCCCGGGCGAACTCGCGGGCGGTGGCGCGCAGCGCCTTCTGCTCGGCGAGCAGCGCGGTGTCGCCGGACATGCCGATCAGTGCCCCGCGCTCTGGCCGCCGTCGACGTGCAGCGTCTCGCCGGTGACGAAGGCCGCGGTCTCCAGGTAGAGCACTCCGTGGACGATCTCCTCGATCTCACCCATCCGCCCCATGGGGTGCAGGCCGGCGTACGCGCCGTGGGCCTCCACCGGGTGCATCGGGGTCTTGATGATGCCCGGCGACACGGCATTGACCCGGATCCCGGAAGGGGCGAGCTCGATGGCGAGTGATCGCGTCGCGGCGTCCAGGCCACCCTTGGTCAGCGACGCGAGGACGGACGGCACCGCTCTCAGCGCGTGATCGACGAGGGAGGTCGTGACCGTCACGACGTGTCCCGTGCCGCGCTCGACCATCGCCGCCACCGCCCGCCGGGTGATGCGGAAGAACCCGGCGAGGTTGAGTCCGACGGCCGAGGCGAAGTCCTCGTCGGAGTAGGCGGTGAACGGCTTGGCGATGAAGACGCCGGCGTTGTTGACCAGCGTGTCCACCCGGCCGAAGCGCTCCAGGGCCGCGTCGACGACGCGGCCGGCGGTCTCGGGTTCGGCGAGGTCACCGGCGACGGTGAGCACCAGCGGGTCGTCCGATGCCGTGATCGAACGAGAGGTCGCGACGACGGCATACCCGGACTTGCGATAGCCCTCCACGACGCCGGCTCCGATACCGCGGGACGCGCCGGTGACGATCGCGACCTTCTGCTCCGTCGAGGTCATGCCTGCCTCCGTGTCCACGATGGACGTTCGAGTTGTGGTCTCCTCCGATTCGGGGGAGCGATCGATCAGCCGGTCGCTCGTCGCCGGGAGCGGCCGGACCCGCTCATCGCGTCGGATCCCGCGGACGGAGGGGACGCCGAGCGGTCGCGACGACCTGACCGGCGGATCTCGGTGGCGGTCAGGCCGAACTCCGCCTTGAGCGCGCGGCTCAGATGTCCCGCGTCGGTCATGCCCCACCGTGCCGCGACGGCGGCGACGGTGCGACCCCGCAACGACTCGTCGGCGAGATCGCGGCAGATCCGCTCCAGCCGTTGCGTCCTGATCCAGGCGGACAGCGTGATCCCTCGCGGTTCGAGGACCTTGTGCAGGTAGCGCACCGACACGGCGTGCAGGCGGGCGACCGACTCGACGGTGAGGCCGGGATCGGACAGGTGCGCGAGGCAGTGTGCGAGTACGCGGTCGGCGAGATCGTCACCCGGTCCCCGCGACGGGATGTCGACCAGCTCGGCGATCGCCAGGGAGACGATCGCGTCCGCGAGGTACTCCTTGCTGCAGCTGGCGTCGCCCGCGGTGCAGTCGTCGATCTTCGCCGCGAGCGTGGCGAACAGCGTCGCCACGACGTCCCGGGGCCCCCTGTCGGTGGCGACCGCGACGGCCGTGCGACCCCGGAGGGTGTCGGCGTGCGAGCCCAGCGCTGCCAGGGGCACCGTCACGACGACCATCTCGTAGGGCTCCCAGAACGCGACCTCGTACGGCCGGGAGGTGACGTAGTTGACCAGGCTGCCCGGCTCGATCACGCACTGACGTCCGTCCTGCTCCACGACGGCCCGCCCGCTCCGCGGAAGTGCGACGACCAGCAGCGCGGGATCCTCGGGTCCGATCAGGTCGGGCCCTCGGGTGACGACGCACGGGCTGCCGCTCATCACCGAGACCCGGACGTCACCGGCGACGGCGCTGCGCACCGCGCTGTGGAACGCGCGGTCGGCCAGCGGTCGGACCCGGACCGGGGCCGACGCCTCCGCCAGGAGCGTCGCGAACCGCTCCCCGTCGCCCGTCTCGGCCGCCGCGACGAGGCGTTGCGTCGGTACCACCGACACCAGGGGACGGTATGGGTTCACCGGCCACCTCCCTGATCCCGGGCCTCGTCGGCCCACGGCCGTGGACTGTAGGTGGTCGCGACCACCCGGGGACGCCACTTCCGGTACCGACGGACGCCGGTTCGTGCACAACGCGTCGACACGTCGCCGTCGGCTCCACAGATCTGCGAGTGCTTGACCCGGACCCGGATCTGCTCGCACCCTGACTCCCTCCGGAGGTGCGGCATGACGGTGTGGGACGTGGCGGCGCGCCCGCCCCGTGAGCAGTTCGGGTTCTGGCGCGAGGTCATCTGCGAGGCGTTCGTCCCGCTGACACCGGCCCGGAGCCGGCCCGGTGACGGCTTCTCCAGTCGCGTCGAGACCCGCCCGCTCGCCCGGACGGTCCGGGCCCGCATCGACTCCCAACCGCAGCGGACGACGCACGGGGCCGCCGAGGTGGCCCGTACCGACGGCGAGTACGTGTTCGTCAACCTGCAGACCGCCGGGACCTGCGCCGTGGAGCAGGGTGGGCGGCGCTCGCTGGTCCGGGCCGGTCAGTTCACCGTGGTCGACACCGCCGATCCGTACCGGTTCGAGTTCGACCGGCCGTGGGCGATGGTCTCCTACCGGATCCCGCACGATCTCCTCGGCGGGCGTCTCGACTCCGTGCGGCGGCAGACGGCCGGCTGCTGGGACGCCCGCGGGGCGGGTGCTGTCGTGTCCGCGGTGATGTCGGCGATGTGGGACCTCGACGCGACGATCGGCCCAGCGGCCCTGGACGTCGAGCAGTCGCTGGCCGCTGCCCTCTGCGCCGCCGCTGCCGAGCGCACCCCGCCTCCCGGGGACCACCACGCGGTGGTGCGGGCCGAGGTCCTGCGCCGGATCGACACGTGGCTGTCCGACAGCACGATGAGCGTCACGAGCGCCAGCCGGATGCTGGGTGTCTCGCCGCGGACGCTGCACGCGGCGGTCAGCGCCGGCGGCGAGACCTTCGCCGCGCTGCTGCGACGTCGCAGGCTGGAGCGCGCCGCGGCCGTGCTCGCCGGCGACCGCGGACTGGCGACGATCACCGAGATCGCGGCGTCGGTCGGGTTCGACGGGCCAGCGTCGTTCAGCCGGGCGTTCCGCCGCGAGTTCGGACGGACGCCGAGCGAGGTCCGGGCCGCCCGGCGGATCCCTGCACGTCGTGCACAGGATCCCGGCACGAACTGAACAGACGCCCGCGGCGTCGCCGGGGATCCTGGCCGCGACGGGTCAGGACCACAGACGGAGGCTCCCGTGGCGGTGTCGTTCTCGCTCTCCCCCGAACAGGAGCAGCTCAAGAAGGTGGCGCGCCAGTTCGCCGAGGCGCACCTGCGCGACCTCGCCGAGGCCGTCCGGGCCGAGCGGGATCCGGCCCGCCGGGCCGAGCTGGCCCGGCCCGCGTTCCGGGCCGCCGTCGAGGCCGGGTTCCTCAAGGGGCTGATCCCGGTCCCGTTCGGCGGCGCGGCGGGCAGCGGGATCGACGCGGCGATCCTGATCGAGGAGTGGGCGTCGCACAGCCCGGACTTCGTGATCTCCATGGCCGGCCCGCTGATCGCGCTGGTGCCGGTCTACCAGGTCGGCACGCCGGAGCAGATCGAGCGCTTCGTCGCTCCGTTCCTCGCCGACACCGGGACCCCGGTCGCGGCGATGGCGTACTCCGAGCCCGGTGGCAGCGCCAACTTCGACGCACCGGCACCTGCCGAGGGCACCCGCACCACCGCGGAGCCGGACGGCGATCACTACGTCCTCAACGGCCGGAAGGCGTGGGCCTCGCACCTGCCCGGGTGGGACGGTGACGGCCCGGACATCATGACCGTCGTCTGCCGCGCTCCCGGTGGGGTGTCGTTGATCGTCGCCGAGCGGGAGCACCTCGCCGGCCACATCGACGTCGAGCACCTCTACGACCTGCCCGGCCTGCGCGGCTGCCTGACCGCCCGGATCCGGCTGCGCGATGTCCGGGTCCCGAGGACGAACCTCCTCGGCGCCGAAGGGCAGGGCGTCGAACTCACGCGCAACGCGTTCGTCGGCAGCGGCGCCTCGATCGGCACGTTCTCCGTGGCGGCGATGCGCCAGGCCTTCGACGTCGCCTACCGGTTCGCGACGACCGAGCACCGCGGTGGCGCCGTCCCCATCATCGAGCACCAGGCCGTGTCCGACGTCCTCGCCGACGCCAAGGCGCGGATCGAGGCCGCGCGGCTGGTGGCGTGGCGTGGCCTCGACGCGGCGCTGTCGGGCGACCCCCACGGGCTCGAATGGGCCCTGCACGCCAAGATCTTCGGATCCGAGACCGCGGTCGCCGTGATCAACGACCTGATCCGCGTCGTCGGTGTCTCCGCCTACGACACGGACTTCCCGCTGATGCGCCACCTCGACGAGGCGCTCGCCTACCCCGTGATCGAGGGGTCGAACATCGGCGTGCGGCGTCGGCAGCTCCAGTCGCTCTTCACCGCCCCGGGGTACGACCCGCTCGCCGCGTCGGGCATGGCGTGAGCCGCTGACGCGACCCCTCCGGGGACGCGGGCGCGACCGTCCCGCGCGACGCTCACGCGTGGCGGCGGAGGGTGGCCGAGGGGGCTTCGCCGTAGCGGGCCCGGTAGGCCCCGGCGAACCGTCCGATGTGTACGAAACCCCAGCGGCGCGCGACGGCGGTGACGGTGGTCGTGGCGGGGTCGGACGCCAGCAGCTGCTGGTGGACGCGCCCGAGCCGGACGGTGCGCAGGTGCTCGGTGGGGGTGGTGTCGAGGTGGCGGCGGTAGAGCTCCTGCAGCGTGCGGACGCTGACCGAGGCGATCCGGGCCAGGTCGGTGAGGGTGAGGTCGCGGGCGGGGTCGGCCTCCACGGCGTCGACGACGCGGCGCAGGGCCGCCGGACCGAAGGAGGGCGCGGGCGCGTCGAGGGCGTCGCGGTAGGGGTGGTCGACGGCCCGGAGCAGGCCGTGGACGACCGCCTCCCGCAGGGGCGCGGCCACGATGTCGTCGCCGGCCAGGCCGCACGGTCCGGCCTCGTTGACGAGCAGCCGCACGAGCTCGGTCCACCCCGCCGCGGCGCGGGTGCGCAGGTCGATCTCCGGGCCGAGGGCCAGCGGCCGGGTGACCGGCCGGCCGAGGACGGCCTCCAGCGCGGCCTCGAGCGTGCCGGGGGCGATCTTGACCGCGAGGCTGGAGTAGTCGTCGCCGGACGTCATGGCGACGCTGCCGGTGGCCCGGAAGACCGCGCCCCGGCTCCGGTCGGCGTGCACGACCCGGCCGCGGTGGCGGGCGACGAGCGTGCCCCCGGTCGGGACGTTGACGTAGACCGAGCCGACCTCCTCGATGCCGATCCGCATGCCCGACGTGTACCAGGCGTCGCCCACCGTGAGCGGGCCGTGCGCGTGTCCGTCGAAGCGGAACTCGTAGGGCGCCCGGGCGGAGCGCAGGTCGAGCGTCGTGGGGAAGTAGTTCTCCGCGATGGCCGCGCGGGCGCCGTCGAGGTCGAACTCGTGGAACGAGAACGGGACCGGGGTGGTCACAGGTCGCGTCCTCCGTCGTCGTCGGTGACCCCCCACTCTATCGCGACGTGACAGTGGCGGTTCACACATCGCGCGCAACCCGGAGCGCCGGACACGCCGCGGGCCCCGTCGGCGGGCATACCGACGGGGCCCTTGTCCGGCGCTCACCAGGAGGGGCGTGGAGCGCCGAGCCCGCTCGCACCGCGGGCCCGGGGGCGCCCGCGGGCGGGTGTCACACCACGACGCCGAGCGCGGCGAGCGCCGCGTCGAGGTCGTCGTGGAGCTCGAAGAGCCCGGTCAGCCCGGCCTCGTCGACGGTGGAACGGAGGACGGCCGGGCACACCATGCTCAGGCCGACGTCGAGCTCACCCGCCGCGCCGGCCACCCGGACCAGCATCGCCAGGCCCGCGGGCGTGACCTCGTCGAGCGCGGCGAGGTCCAGCACGATGCCCCACGGGCGACGGAGCAGCGCGACGTCGACCGCCGATCCGAGCTCCGCGACGGCGAAGCCGCCCAGGGGGCCCGCTCCCGCGCGGATCCGCGTGATCCCCGGTCGGACGTCGTCGGCACTCACCGGCGTGGGGGTCGGGGCGGTACGCATCGGCACAGTCCAGCGGCTCGCGCGCACGACGTCGATCCGTTCCGCGCGGAGCAGTGGCCGATTCGCGCCGGCCGGAGAGCCGGGTCACACGGAAGTGGCCGTCGGAGGGGTCGCGGGAGGGGTCACGGGGACCGACGGCGGGCCGCGCGCAGCCCGTCGAGGTCGTCCTCGGCGAGCGCGGTCCAGAACCGCAGCGCCGCGTGCTCCATCTCCAGTCCGAGCTCGAGCGTGATCATGCGCGGCTCCGCCCGGGGGTCGGTGCCGAAGCGGGCCTGCATCGCCTCGTACTCAGCGATGCGGTCCTCGTGCTGCTTGATCTGCTCGCGGGCCAGTGCCGCCACGTTCCCGGGGTCGCCCGCCTCGTTGAAGAACAGCTTGAGCTCGGCGATGTCGCGCATCTGGAAGTGCTCGTCGGTGGGGGAGGCGAGCCAGGCCCGCAGCGCCGCGCGGCCCGCGTCGGTGAGCGAGTAGGTCTTGCGGCGCCGGCCGCGGTCCTCGACGGCGAGCTCGAGCAGTCCGAGCTCGGTGAGCCGGTCGGGCTCGGAGTAGAGCTGCGCGTGCGGGAAGTGCCAGAAGTACCCGACCGAGTGCCCGACGGCGCGCTTGAGGTCGTACGGGGTCGAGGGGCCGCGCAGCGCGATCATCCCGAGGACGACGTACGACGTCGAGGACAGCCGCACCTCGTCCACCGATGCTCCCCACCTGCCGTGCCGACGGGGCCGGCCGGTCGCCGGAGCCCGCGGCCACTGTATCGACGCTCCGGACCGTACGGTCCGACCTTGCCCCGCCATCCTCCGATATGTATGGTCCGAAACAGATTGTAGGGAGGCACCGATGGATCTCGCCACCGCACTGAGGTGGACGGCCGAGCGGCACCCCGACCGCTCCGCGGTCCGGGGCACCGGTCGACACCTCGGCTACCGGGAGTGGGACGCGCGCACCAACCGGCTGGCGCGGGCCCTCGCCGACGCGGGCGTCGGCGCGGGGGACCGCGTGGCCCTCGTGCTCGCGGGCGGGGAGCCGCTCGCCAGCCTGCACCTCGCCGCGCAGAAGCTCGGCGCGGTCTCGGTGCCCCTGTCCACCCGGTTGTCGCCCGACGAGCTGCGCTACTGCCTCGACGACGCCGCCGCGCGCCTGCTGGTGGTCGACGCCGCCCACGCCGAGCGCGCCGCCGCGGCGACGGACGGCGCGGCGGTGCCGGTCCGGCTGGCCGCCGAGATCGACGAGCGGGCCGAGCGCGAGTCCGACGGGCACCTCCCCGGGACGCCCGCGGAGACCGACGTCAGCGTCATGCTCTACACCTCGGGCACCACCGGGCGGCCCAAGGGCGTCCCGCGCACCCACCGCGCCGAGCACACCGCGGCCGTCGCGCACGCCGTGCAGACCCAGCAGCGGGGTGGCGAGGTGGCGCTCGGCGTGATGCCGATGTTCCACACGATGGGCCTGCGCACGCTGTTGGCCAGCATCGTCGTCGGCGGCACCTGGGTCGGGCAGGCCACGTTCGACGCCGACGAGGCGATCGGGCTGATCCGCTCCGAGGGCGTGTCCTCGCTGTACCTCGTTCCGACGATGTACTGGTCGCTGCTGCGGACCGGGCGCCTGCACGAGGCGCGGACCGTGCAGCGGCTGGCCTACGCCGGGGCGGCGATGACGCCCGCGCTGGCCGAGGAGCTCGCCGCGGAGGTGAACCCCGGGGCGTTCGTCAACCACTTCGGCAGCACCGAGATCTACACGTTCACCATCGGCCCCGACGTCGCGGCGAAGCCCGGCTCCGCGGGCCGGGCGGGCATCTTCTCGCGGGTGCGGCTCGTGGCCCCGGAGATCGGGGCGTCGCCGGACGCGGTCGTCGCGCCGGGCGAGCAGGGGCAGGTGATCGTCTCGATGGCGAGCCCCGAGGCGTTCGGCGGGTACTGGCAGCGCCCCGACGCGGACGCGAAGGCGATCCGCGAGGGCTGGTACTACACCGGCGACCTCGCCGTCGCCGACGAGGACGGGGACCTCTGGGTCGCGGGCCGCGTCGACGACATGATCAACTCGGGTGGCGAGAACGTCTACCCCGACGAGATCGAGGCCGCGCTGGTGCGCTGCCCCGACGTCGACGACGTCTGCGTCGTCGGGCTGCCCCACGAGCGCTGGGGGCACGCGGTCACCGCGTTCGTCGTCCCCGTGCGGGGGACCGACCCGGCCGTCGCCGCCGAGCGGACGCTCGCGTTCGCCCGCGACGCGCTGCCATCGCTCAAGCAGCCGAAACGGGTGATCGCCGTGTCCTCCATCCCGCGCTCGGGCGTGGGCAAGACGCTGCGCCGCATGCTCGTCGCGGGCGAGTTCGAGGCGCTGGCCGACATCGCGAAGGGCGGCGACCGTGCCTGACCGGAAGGTGCCCGACCAGGACGTGCCCGACCAGAAAATGACCGACGGGGACGCGCCCCGCTGGGTCCCGTCCCGCATCGAGGACGGACCGCTGGTCGCCGGCCGGGGCCGGTTCCTCGACGACCTCGACCCGCTGCCCGGCACGCTCGTCGCGGCGGTCGTGCGGTCCACGCAACCGCACGCCCGGCTGCGCGGTGTCGACCTGTCCCGGGCGCGCGCCCACCCGGGCGTCGCCGCGGTGGTCGGGCCGGACGAGGTGCGGGCCGCGCTGCGCGCGTTCCCGCTCTCCACCGGTGCCGCGATGCCGTACTACCCGACCGGGACCGACAAGGTGCGCTTCGTCGGGGAGCCGATCGCGGTCGTCGTGGCCACCGACCGCTACACCGCCGAGGACGCGGCCGAGCTGGTCACGGTGGACTACGAGCCGCTGGACGCGGTCGTGGACCCCCGTACCGCGCTCGCCCCGGACGCGCCGCTGCTGCACGACGGCGCCGGCTCCAACGTCGCCACCGACCGGACGTTCTCCTTCGGCGCCGTCGACGAGGCCTTCGCCCGGGCGGAGCACGTGGTGGAGGGGGAGTACGACTTCCCCCGCTACTCCTCGGTGCCGATGGAGTGCTACTCGGTCATCGCCGACTGGCGCGACGGGGCCGACGGTCCCTCGGTCGAGACGTGGGCGAACTTCCACGGCCCGTTCACGATGGTCCCCGTCATGGCCGCGGCGCTCGGCCTGCCCACCTCGCGGGTGCGGCTGCACGTGCCCGCCGACATCGGCGGCAGCTTCGGCATCAAGGCCGGCATCTACCCCTACGTCGTGCTCATGGCGCTCGCGTCCCGGCACTCCGGCACGCCGGTGCGCTGGAGCGAGGACCGCATCGAGCACCTGCTCGCCAGCTCGGCGGGCGCGGACCGCGCGATGCGGTTCGCCGCGGCCGTCGGTCCCGGGGGCGAGGTCCTCGCGCTGAAGGCCGACCTCGTCGACAACGTCGGCGCCTACCTGCGCCCGCCGGAGCCCTCGACGCTCTACCGCTGCTTCGGCAACATCACCGGGCCCTACCGGATCGGCGCGGTGCAGATCCGGGCCCGCGCCGTCGTCACCAACCGGATGCCGGTCGGGCTCAACCGCGGGTTCGGCGGCCAGCAGCTCTACTTCGGCCTCGAGCGGCTCATGGACGCCGTCGCCGAGGCGACCGGGCTCGACGTCGTCGAGGTGCGGCGGCGCAACCTCGTCGGCGAGTTCCCGTACGAGACCCCGACCGGCGGGGTGTACGACTCCGGCGACTACACCGCGGCCGTCGACCTCGCGGTGCGCAACGCCGACCTGGCCGAGCTGCGGGCCCGGCAGGAGGAGGTGCGCGCGGCGGGCGGGCACTACGGCATCGGCGTGGCGCTCGTCGTCGACCCGTCCGGCACGAACATCGGCTACGTCGGCCTGGCCACGCCGTCCGAGCAGCGCAAGCCGGGCCGGGACAAGTCCGGCTCCACGGAGCACGTGCGCGTCTCGGTCGACATGCAGGGCGTGGTCACGGTGCTGCTGGGCAGCGTCCCGCAGGGCCAGGGGCACGCGACCGTCGCCCGGCAGGTGGCGGCGGACCGGCTGGGGCTGCCCGTCGAGCAGGTCCGCGTCGTCGTCGACATGGACACCGCCACCACCCCGTGGACGGTGACCACGGGCAGCTACTCGTCGCGGTTCGCGCCGCTGGTCACCAGCGCGGTCGTGGAGGCCGCCGACCGGATCGGCGAGACCGTGCGGGCCGCGGGATCGGTGCTGCTCGGCGTGCCGCCCGCGGAGCTGGAGCTCGCCGACGGCACGGTGCGCCACCGCGACGACCCCGGGCGGGCGGTGCAGTTCCGGCACGCGACCGGCGTGGTGCACTGGGACCCCGGTGCGCTCCCCGAGGGCACCCCGGCGCGGCTGTACGAGGACGTGGCCTACAGCCCGCCCGGGGTCAGGGCGGCCACCGCCGACGACCGGATCAACTCCTCGCTCTGCTACGGCTTCGTCGCGGAGATCGTCGCGGTGGCGATCGACCCGGACACCTACGAGATCACCGTCGACCGGGTCTCGTCGGTGCACGACGCCGGCACGGTGCTCAACCAGCAGCTCCTCGACGGGCAGGTGTACGGCGCGCTCGCGCACGCGCTCGGCGGGGCGATGTACGAGGAGTTCACCTACGCCGCGTCCGGCCAGCCGACGTCGGCGACGTTCCTGGACTACCTGTGCCCGACGAGCGCCGAGACCGGCTACGACCTGCGCACCGACCACGTCGTCTCGCCCTCGCCGCTCACCCCGCTCGGCGCGAAGGGCTGCGGTGAGGGGTCGTCGATGAGCTTCCCCGCGGCGTTCGCCAACGCCGTCGCGGACGCGCTGCGCCCGGCAGGCGTCGCGATCACCCGGCTCCCCCTGCACGGCGACGTGCTCCACCAGCTGCTCGAGAACAACCAGAAGGAGACCACACCATGGCACTGAAGGGCGGCGAGGTCCTCCTCGAACGCGGCCACGACGGGCGGGTCGCCTACCTGACCCTCTCGCACGGCAAGTACACGGTCATCACCTGGGAGATGCGGCAGCTCGTCGCGGAGCGGTTCGCCGAGATCGACCGCGACGACGACGTGCGCGTCGTCGTGATCCGCTCGGACGGCGAGCACTTCTCCTCGGGCGGTGACATCGCCGGGTTCATGGAGGTCGACCCGATCGACCTCACCGACCTCGGGCACAACGTCACCGCGCCCGCCCGCAGCGCCAAGCCGGTGATCGCCGCCGTCGACGGCTACTGCTTCGGCGTGGGGCTGGAGATGGTCCTGGCGTGCGACATCCGCCTGGCCACCCCGCGCAGCCAGTTCGCGCTGCCCGAGATGAACCTCGGCATGATCCCCGGCTCCGGCGGCACCCAGCGGCTCGGGCGCCTGATCGGGCTCTCGCGGGCGAAGTTCCACATCATGACGGCGACCCGGATCCAGGCGCAGCAGGCCCTCGACTGGGGCGTGGTGGCCGGGCTGCACGACGACCGCGACGCGCTGTACTCCGCCGTGGACGCCCTCGCGGCGCGGATGGCCGGGCTCTCGCCCTCCGCGCTCCGGACGGCCAAGGAGGTCCTGGACAAGGGCCTCGACGCCCCCCTCTACACAGGCATCGAGCTGGAGCGCAAGGCCTACGCCATGCTGCGCGCCACGCACGACTTCGCCGAAGGGGTGGCGGCCTTCGGGGAGAAGCGCGCGCCGGAGTTCACCGGGCGGTGAGCGACGGATGAAAGCAGCACCCTTCGCCTACGTCCGTCCCGGCACGGTCGACGGCGTGCTCGCCGAGCTCGCGGGCGGGGACGGCAAGGTCCTCGCCGGCGGACAGTCCCTCGTGCCGGTGCTCGCCATGCGGCTGGGCCGGCCCGCGACCCTCGTCGACATCAACGCGGTCGAGGAGCTGCACCGGTTCGACCGGCGCGGTGACGTCGTGCGCATCGGTGCCGCCGTCCGGCAGCGCACCGTCGAGCACGGGGAACCGGCCCGCGCCGTCCCGCTCATCGGCATGGCGATGCCGTTCGTCGGCCACCGCGAGCTGCGCAGCCGCGGCACCGTGTGCGGCAGCCTCGCCCACGCCGACCCGGCCGCCGAGCTGCCCGCCGTGGCCGCGTGCCTCGACGCGACGGTGGAGGTCGCCGGTCCCGGCGGGCGCCGCCGCGTGCCCGCCGGGGAGTTCTTCACCGGCGCCATGACCACCGGGACCGGCCCGGACGAGGCCGTCGTCGGCATCGAGTTCCCGGTCGCGGCGCCCGGCGAGGGCTTCGGGTTCGCCGAGATCGCCCGCCGGCACGGCGACTTCGCCCTCGCCGGCGTCGTGACCCGGGTCCGGGTCGGCGGCGACGGCGCGGTGGCCGGGGCCCGGCTCACCGGCTTCGCCGTCTCCGACCGGCCCGTGACCCACGACGTCACCGACCTGCTGCGTGCCGCCGGGGACCGGCCCATCGAGCAGGACCTGCGTCCGGCGACGGCCGAGCTGGCCGCCCGGATCGTCGACACCGGCGGCGACACCCACGGGTCCACCGCCTACCGGCGCCGGCTGTTCGCCGTGCTCGCCGCCCGTGAGCTCGCCCGCGCCCTGACCCGCGCCCGCGCCTGACCCGCACCCGCACCACCCCGCGCCCGCACCCGACCCGGAAGGCCCAGGCCATGACCCAGCTCGAGGACCGCACCGCAGGCGCCCCGCCGCCGCGGCGGCCGGATCCCCGGCCCGACCGGGTCGCCGCAGGCGAGCTCGTGGAGATCGCGATGACGGTGAACGGCACCGGCGTGCAGGTGAGCGTGCCGGCCCGGGTCCACCTGGCCGACGTGCTGCGCGACCACCTCGGCCTGACCGGGACGCACCTCGGCTGCGAGCACGGGGTGTGCGGCATGTGCACCGTGCTCGTCGACGGCGCGGCGGCGCGGGCCTGCCTGCTGTTCGCGGTGCAGTGCGAGGGGGCCGAGATCGTCACCGTGGAGGGCCTCGGCACCCCCGACGACCAGCACCCGCTGCAGCAGGCGTTCTCCGCCCACCACGGGCTGCAGTGCGGCTTCTGCACCCCCGGCATGCTGATGAGCAGCTACGACCTGCTCGACGCCGGTCCCGAGGGCACCGCGATCGCGCCGGAGGAGCTGCCGGAGCAGATGTCGGGGGTGCTCTGCCGGTGCACCGGCTACCGCGGCATCCTCGCGGCGGTCGCCGACGTCGCCGCCCGGCACCCCGACGGGCTGCCCGGCCCGCGCAACTGCGCCGAGCGCACCCTCGTCGGGCGCGGCGGCGCACGGGCCACGGCCACCCGCGGCGACGACGCCGCGCCGGTCGGGGAGGCCGTCCTGCCGACCGAGGTCCGCATCCCCGGCGGGGCGCCGTCGGCGACCGTCGAGGTGCGCAGCGAGCTGGCCGCGCCGGTGGAGAAGGTGTGGGAGGTGCTCGACGACTTCGACGCGCTGGCCCGTTGCCTGCCGGGGGCCGAGCTCGTGGAGGTCCTCCCCGACGACCACTACCGGGGCCGCGCGACGGTGGCGCTGGGCCCGGTCCGGCTCTCGTTCGAGGGCCTGGCGCACGTCGTCGAGCGGGACGCGGGCGAGCACCGGATGCGGGTGCTCGCCCAGGGCGCGGACGCCGGCGGCAGCGCCACGCAGGCCGACATCCGGCTGCACGCCGAGCCCGGGCCCGGCGGCACGGTGCTGCGCGCCGACGCCGACCTGTTCCTGTCCGGGCGGGTCGCCCAGTTCGGCCGGGCACTGGCGGGCGACGTCAGCAGGCGGCTGTTCGAGCAGTTCGCCACGGCCGTCGAGGAGACCGCGCGGACCGGGCGCACGACGTCCGTGCCGGCTGGCCCGCCCAGCGCGGTCCGGCTGCTCGTGGACCTGGTGCGGGCGCGGGCCCGCCGCGCCGTGCAGCGGTGGCGCGGGCGGTCCGGATCCCGATGAGCGGCGAGGAGACCAGCGTGACCGGGACGACCCCCCAGCCGGTGGACGACGGGACGGAGCGGTCCGGTCGACGGCTCGTCGAGCGCGGCCCGGGCGTCCTCGCGGGACTGCGCGGGCTGCCGAGGCGGCTCGGTGTGGCCACGGTGGGCGCCGCCGTCGTCGCCGCCGTGTTCGGCTGCACCGGCCCGGCCCTCATCATCATCAACGGGGCCGCCGGGGCCGGGCTGCCCCCGCACCTGATCAGCTCGTGGATCTTCGGCGTGTACGTGTTCGGCGGGGCGATCTCCGTCGTGCTCGGCCTCTACTACGCGCTGCCCGTGACCGGGGCCTGGAGCATCCCCGGCGCCGTGCTCGTCGTGGCGGCGCTGCCGCAGTTCCCGTTCGCGGAGATGGTCGGCGCGTTCCTCGTCGCGGGCGCGCTCGTGCTCGTGCTCGGGCTGACCGGTCTCATCCGCAGGGTGGCCGCCTGGCTGCCGTTCCCCATCGTCATGGCGATGATCGCCGGCGCGCTCGTCAGCTTCGCGATCGGTGTGGTGGACGCCGCCTCCGCCGCGCCGGTGGTCGTCGGCGCGGCCGTGGTCGGGTACCTGGTCCTGAGCCGCTCGGTCAAGGCCGTGCCGGGCGCGGTGGGCGCCCTTGTCCTCGGCGTCGCGGCCGTCGCGATCGTCGGCGGCTTCGGCCCGCTGCGGACCGACGACCTGGGCCTGGCGGCGCCGGTCCTGGTGGCCCCGGTGTTCGACCTCGGTGCGATCCTCGCCGTCGGGATCCCCCTCGCCGTCCTCGTGATCGGCGCGGAGAACGCCCAGGCCATCGGCGTCCTCCTCGCGCAGGGGTACCGGCCGCCGGTCAACGCCATGACGATCGTCAGCGGCGTCGGCGGCCTCCTGGCCCCGCTGTTCGGCGGGCACAACGCGAACATCGCGGGGCCCATGACGGCGATCTGCTCGTCGGAGCAGGCGGGGGAGGCGAAGGACGGCCGCTACGTCGCGACCGTCCTCAACGGGCTGCTGTTCATCGCCTTCGGCGTGTTCGCCGGCGCCGCGGTCGCCCTGGTGACCGCGCTGCCCGCGGCGCTGGTCGCCGCCGTCGCGGGCCTGGCGATGATCGGGGTCCTGCTGTCGGCCTTCCGCGGCGCGTTCGGCGAGGGCCGCCACCAGACCGGGGCACTGGTCGCCCTCGTGATCGCCATCAGCGACGTGTCGCTGCTCGGGATCTCCAG
>JAPLAT010000434.1 GCA_026393175.1 Pseudonocardiales bacterium | reverse complement strand
GTTTATCGTCCGTCGTTATGTATTACGGATCCTTTCTTGGTCTGCTTTACCCACCATTATTCTTCCCATCTTCTTTCGAGGTTCTTTCGTGTTACATTCCGCTCCCTGCGTTCCCGCGGTCCCGGCCGGGCGGCGGGTGCGCCTGCTCATCGCGGCGCTGCTGGTGCCGTGCGCGCTGGCCACGCTCGTCGGGGTGGTGCTGCTCTGGCCGGGCACCGGACCGCAGCCGGTCTCGACGCAGACCCCGGTGCGCGGGGAGGTCACGGCCGCCCGGGCCACGGACTGCACGCCCGGGTCGGGCGAGGGCGGGTGCGCCGCGCTCGTCATCCGCATGGACGACGGCCCCCTGCCCGGGCGCGAGCTCGTGCAGATCGTCCCGGTCGAGCCCAGCACGCCGACCTTCGGGGTGGGCGACGACGTCGTGCTGGCCTGGTCGGGCGGCGACCCGACGGACCCGGGCTCCTACCAGGTCGTCGACTTCCAGCGCGGCGGGGCGCTGGGCTGGCTGACCGTCCTGTTCGCCGCGGCGGTGCTGCTGCTGGGCCGCTGGCGCGGACTCCTCGCACTCGGCGCCCTGGTGCTGAGCTTCGTCATCCTGCTCGCCTTCGTGCTGCCCGCGATCCTGGACGGGCGCGACCCGCTCGCGGTCGCCGTCACCGGCTCCGGCCTGATCATGTTCGCGGTCCTGTACCTGACCCACGGGCCGTCCGCGCGCACGTCCACGGCCGTGCTCGGCACGTTGCTCTCGCTGGCGCTGATCGGCGCGTTGGGCACCGCGTTCTCCGCCGCGGCCCGGCTGACCGGCATCGACGACCAGACCGCCACCCTCATCGCCTCGCTGGGCACCGGCGTCGACGCGCGGGGCCTGCTGCTCGCCGGCGTCGTCATCGGGGCGCTCGGTGTGCTGGACGACGTCACGGTCACCCAGACCAGCGCCGTGTGGGAGCTGCGGCGCGCCGACCCGACCATGAGCGCCGCCGGCCTGTTCACCGCGGCCATGCGGATCGGCCGCGACCACGTCGCCTCCGCGGTGAACACCCTCGTGCTCGCCTACGCCGGGGCCTCGCTCCCCCTGCTGCTGCTTTTCTCGCTGTCCGGGCAGGGCCTCTCCGACGTCGTCACCACGCAGGCCGTCGCCACCGAGGTGGTGCGGACGCTGGTGGGCAGCATCGGACTGGTCGCCTCCGTGCCGATCACCACCGCGCTCGCGGCGGTCGTCGCGAGCCGGGAGGAACCCGCGGCCCTCGCCCGCTGACCGGGGCGGCCCGCCCTGCCGACAGCCCGATCCGACCCGCACAGCCCCGGCCGACCCGCACAGCCCCGGCCGGCTCGCACAGCCCCGACCGGCTCGCACAGCCCCAACCGGGTCGCACAGCCCGCCGGCGCGCTGTGCCACCACTCCGCCCGTCCCCGACCCGGGGCGCGGGCCGGGGACCCGGGCGAGCGGGGATCAGCCCCGCGCGCGGGCCACGAGCGAGGCCTGGCCGTCGCCCTCGTCGTGGGCGAGGTGCGCCAGCCCGGGGAAGGCGGCCGGGAGCTCGCCGGGGGCGGCCCGGAACGGCCCCCCGGAGTCGCCCACCTCGGACAGCACGGTCAGGACGAGCAGCCCACCGGGGGCCAACGCCGCGGCGAGGGCCGGGTAGAGGGCGGGGTCGCGGTAGCGCTGGCATACGACCACGTCGTACGGCCCCGGGCAGGACGGCGGCAGACCGGCGGTGAGGTCGTGGGCGATCCAGCGGACGCCGGGCGCCAGCGCGGCGCCGGCGGCGAGACCGACCGGCGAGACGTCCACGGCGTCGACGGCGAACCCGCGCCCGGCGAGCCAGGCCGCGACGGCCCCGCGCCCGCACGCGACGTCGAGCGCGCGGCCGCCCGCGGGCAGGAGGTGCTCGCGCCCGCGCAGCGCGTCCGGGGGCGCGGCGACGGTGCCGGTGGCGACGGCGTGCCGGGCGTCCCAGCGCTCCCGGTCGCTCACCCCAGCCGCGCGACCAGCTCGGCCACGACCTCGTCCAGCCCGACCGGGCGCTGCTCGCCCGTGACCAGGTCCTTGACGGCGACGGTGCCGGCGTCGAGGTCGCGCTCGCCCAGGACGAGGGCGTACCGGGCCCCGGAGCGGTCGGCGGCCTTCATCGCGCCCTTGAGCCCGCGCCCGCCGTAGGACAGGTCGACCGCGACCCCGGCCCGGCGCAGCTCGCCGGCGAGGACGACGAGCCGGCGCTGCGCGGCCGCCCCGAGCGGCACGCCGTACACCGCACAGCGGGCCTCCGACCAGGGTGCGAGCCCCTCGGCCCGGCAGGCGAGCAGCGTGCGGTCGACGCCCAGGCCGAACCCGACCCCGGACAGCGGCTGCCCGCCGAGGGTCTCCATCAGCCCGTCGTAGCGGCCGCCGCCGCCGATGCCGGACTGCGCGCCCAGCCCGTCGTGCACGAACTCGAACGTGGTCTTCGTGTAGTAGTCCAGGCCACGGACCATGCGCGGGTTCTCGACGTACTTCACCCCGAGGTCGTCGAGGTGCTGCTTGACCGCGGCGTGGTGCTCGGCGGCGGGTCCGGAGAGGTGGTGCAGCAGCAGCGGCGCGTCCGCCATCAGGGCGCGCACCTCGGGGCGCTTGTCGTCGAGCACGCGCAGCGGGTTGATCTCGGCGCGGGCCCGGGTGGCGTCGTCGAGCGGCAGCCCGGCCAGGAACTCCTGCAGGCGCTCGCGGTAGGCGGGGCGGCAGTCGGCGTCGCCCAGCGAGGTGAGCTCGCAGCGGTAGCCGGTGAGCCCGAGCGCGCGGTACCCCTCGTCGGCGACGGCGATGACCTCGGCGTCCAGCGCCGGGTCGTCCACGCCGATCGCCTCGACACCGACCTGCTGGAGCTGGCGGTAGCGCCCGGCCTGCGGGCGCTCGTACCGGAAGAACGGCCCGGCGTAGTAGACCTTGACCGGCAGCCCGGCGCGGTCGAGCCCGTGCTCGATGACCGAGCGGACGACGCCCGCCGTGCCCTCGGGCCGCAGCGTCACCGAGCGCTCGCCGCGGTCGGAGAAGGTGTACATCTCCTTGCTGACGACGTCGGTGGACTCGCCGACGCCGCGGGCGTAGAGCCCGGTGTCCTCGAACACCGGAAGCTCCAGCAGCCCGTACCCGGCGCGGCGGGCCGCGGCGACGAGCGTGTCGCGGACGTGGGCGAACGCCGCCGAGGACGGCGGGGTGTACTCGGGGACGCCCTTGGGCGCGGCGAACGGCGTGGTCACAGACCCCTCCCGGGTGCGGGCGAGCCCAGGTCCTGCAGGTAGGGGTTGGTGGCCCGCTCGCGGCCGACGGTGGTGGTGGGACCGTGCCCGGGCAGCACGACGGCCGAGTCGTCGCGCAGCAGGAACGTGCGCAGCGACTCCTGCATCTGCGTGAAGTCGCCGCCGGGCAGGTCGGTGCGCCCGATCGAGCCCGCGAACAGGGTGTCGCCGGCGAGGATCACCTCGACCCCGTCCCCCGAGCTCGTCACGGTGTCCGTGGAGAACACCACCGACCCGCGGGTGTGGCCGGGCGT